>CAXTFP010000055.1:0-10619 GCA_964243135.1 uncultured Lichenihabitans sp. | reverse complement strand
GCCCCCGACCCTGCGCGACGCCTTCGCAGCCGGCCTGCGCCGGGCCTGGGACCTCGCTCGCGGCCAGCGCGCCTGCATCGAGCATCGCGCCGCTGAGACCGCCCGCCGCGCCACCGTGCCGGCCGACGTTCACGTGGTCGAGGACCTGCTCCAGGCCCGCACCGCCGCGCTGATGATCGACAGCACCCGCCGCATGGTGGCCGAACTGGCCGCGATCGACGCGCAGGCCGCCGCACTGGGGCTCCGGCTGTGACCCGCCGCGCCCGCCACCTCGCCGGCCTCGCGCCCTGGGCCTCGGCCCGCCCGCAGTACCGCCTCAGGCTTGGCGCCGCTGTCCTGCCGTTCGACGTGCTGACCGATGCGGCCCTGGCCGACCTCCGGTCCCGTATCGCCGACGACGTGCGCCGCGAGCGCAGCCGGAGGTCGGGACGATGAGCCTCACCGTCCTGCCCGCCGGGCACAGCCGGGCCGAGGTGCTGATCCTCGGCAGGCGTATCGCGGCCGAGCTGGCCGGCGAGGCGCTCGACCCCGTGGCCGCGCTCACCATGGCGGACCGCGTGGCGCTTGCGACCCTGGCCCTCGCGGTCGAGGCGGAGGCCGCGCGCCGCGCCGGGGCCGAGCCCATGACGGCCGAGGCCCTGCCGCTCCTGGCCGACGCCTTGGCCTGGATCGAGGCCGCCGGAGCCTGACCCCTTCGCCCCGCCCGACCGGGCTGGGCTGAACGACCGACCCCATGAACGGAGATCATCGACATGCTTCTGCGTGACCGACCCCGCACGCCCGCTTGCGGGTTGCCGCTCACCCCGGCGCCGCTGCCGTCGCTCAGGGATGCCCTGGCGCGGCGCGCCAGCATCTTCGGGCCCGTCGACCTCGACAAGGCTCCTGTGGCCCGCGCGGGTTCCGGCAGGCCCTCGCCGATGTCGCCCGCCGCGCGGTTGACCTCCTCGACCCGCCGCGGCCGATGCGGGTTACCGTCCTTTCACCGCGGCAGGCCGTGGGCCGCCGCGACACCCTGGCCGGCACCGATGGGAGGACGGCGTGAGCGCCGCCGTTCTCCGCCAAGCTGAGCGGGCCTGCGCGAAGGCCATCCGCGAGCTGGACGCTGCGGCGGACACGGTCGCCGAGACGGACGCGGCGCTGGCGATGCAACTCCGCATGACCTCGGGGATGCTCCGGCGCTACTCGAAGGCCTTCGAGCCCTCGGCGCCGGCCGACCCCTCGGCGGCGTTCCGGCATCACCTCGGGGGCACGACATGAGCGCCGCCCTGTCTCGCCGCGGCGCCCTGCGGGGCTCCCTGGCCGCGTCGCTGGGCCTCGCGGCCGGCGTCGCCCCGGTGCTGGCCGCGCCGGTCGCGGTGAACCCCGATGCCGAACTGATCGCGTTCGCCGGCCGCGTTGAGCGGTTGGCCCAACGGTGCGCCATCCTTGCAGATCGGCGCTCGACGCTGGAGGACCGCATCACGGCTATCGCGGGCTTCGGCCCAAAAGCACCGCCTGAACCGTCGTCGACCTCCGGCGTCAACAGGGTCGACGACTACACGACGGCGACCCATCGCGTCGTCACGATCTCCTACCCGCTGGCCGAGGACCCAGCGGTGGCGGAGTGGAAGGCCGGCAGGGACCTCGCCCGTGAGGCCTACGAAAGCGAGTGCAGGGCCGTCGAGGCGCGCATCGGCCTGCCTACCGCTGCGAAGCGTTCCGATCGCTCGTGGGGTCGAGTGCATCGCTGGGTCGTGCAGCTCGTCGACATGCGCCCGCAGTCGCCGGCCGGGCTCGTGGCGAAGGCCGCGGCGGCGGCGGCTATCGGCGACATGGTCGACGGCGACATCGCCGAGGACGAAAGCCGCCTCGCGCTGTCGGTCTGTGAGGATGTCGTCCGCCTCGGCCGGGGAGGGATTCATGCGTGACCTCCTGCCCACCCTGCCGGTCCTCGGCGCCGTGCCGCTGCTCGCCGTGAGGCCGACCTCGCTGGTCGACATGCGGGGGCTTGTGGCCGACGTGGAGCGGCGCTTCGGCCTGCTCGAAGCCTACTGCGCGGCCGCCGGGGATCTGCCGTTCCGGGATCCCGAGTTCTGCCGCCTCGACGCCAAGGTGGCCGAGGCGGTGGAAGCCGTGGCCGCGGCTCCGGCGCGCGACCTCATAGGGATGCTGGCGAAGGCCCGCGCCCTGATGTCCTGCCCGGCCATCCACGAGGATTACGAGAGGTCCGACCGCGTGGGGAGATCACTCGCCCTCGACGTGCTGCGGCTGCTTGCCGGCACCCCGTCCTGATCCGTCCGCCCGCCCAGCCGGCCGGGGATCACGCCCTCGGCCGCGCCTCCGATCCCATCAATCTACAGAGGAATAGCCTTCCATGACCGATCGACGTTCGTTCTTACGTTCCCTCGTCAGCGTGCCGCTGATCGGCGGCGGCCTGACGCTCATCGGGCAGCCATCCGCGCCCGTGCCGCTGGTCCAGGCCGCAGCCATGCCGACACTCGGCGACCCTCGCCAGCGCGCGCTCTACGCCTGGGAAGCCTTCTCGGGCGCCATGCGCGAGCTGACGACCGGGGCCGACGGCTGGATCATGCACGGCGCGGGGGAGCGGTTCACCCCGTTGCCCGGCGTGCCGGCCGAGGCGTGGGTGCTGCCCTGCTCGCTCCACTATGTGACGAGGCAAGATCCTCGCTTTGATCGGCCCTCCGTGACCGAACATCATCGACACATTCCCATCACGCCCGATGCGTTGGCCAGGGCCGAACAGATGGGAGACCTCTTCCATGGCTGACCGGCGCACGCTCCTCCGCGGCCTCGCCGCGCTGCCGCTCGCCGGCCTCGTTCCGGCCGCCGCCCTGGCGAACTCCGCCGCGGCCGATCCCTTCATCGGCTACCACCGCGAGATCCTGGACCTCTTCGCAACGAACAGTGCGCGCGAAGACGAGAGCGACGAGGCCGCCGAGCCCTTCATGGAGCGGTGGGAGGAGATCGACGGGCTGGGCAGGACGACCCGGCCGACGACCCTGGCGGGCGCCCTCGGGGGCCTGGAGTGGGCGCGGCGGGAGCACGTCCAGTTCAACATGAGCGACGATGAGGCCGACGGGGATCCCTGTAACGGCTTGGTCCTGGCCCTGCTCGACGGCGCGATCGGCGTGCTGCGGCAGGCGGTCGAGGGAGGCGCCCGTGTCTGACGCCATCGATCTCGCGTCGCCCCGAGTCCGCATCGTCCCCGTGGTCGGGAACGGCATGGAGCCGACGCTGCGGCCCCGCCGCGACTTCGCGCTGTGCCGGCACGTCCGCTCCTACCAGGGCGAGGGGATCTATCTCGTGTCCGAAGCACCCGGCGGAGAAACGTTCTATCGCGTGGACGCCCTCTGCGGCCGGGTCCGGCTGATGCGGGACAACCGGATTTATCAAGGTTGCGAGATGAGCCACGCGGAATTCGACGCGTGTGTGGTGGCGATCGTGCTCGCCGACATCCGCGGCCGGGTGCCCGTCGACCGGTGGGAGGCGCTGCGATGAGCCGGCCCGCCCTGACCCGCCGTGGCCTCGTCCAGGCCGGCGTCGCCGCGCTGGGCGTCGTGGGCCTGTCGGTCGGCACCTCGGCCCTGGCGGACGCCGTCGCAGGCCCAGATCCCGACGCCGCGCTGTCCGGCCTGATCGAGCGGCACGCCGCGGCACAGGCGGCATTCGAGACCACGCTCCCCGCCATGAACGACACGTTCGACGCGGCCCTCAGGGCTTACCCGCCGCGGCCGGAGGTGCTGTTCAGCGGGTTCGGAGATCATCTGCACGACCTGGGCGGCGCCCATGGACACGCGGTGGACGTCGCCAGCCGGCGGCGCTCCTGCTTCGACCACGACGACGTCAGGCGGTTGAGGGAGGCCGCGCCCCTGACGAAATGGCACTCGCCGGATGACGAGACGCCGTCCGCCCGCGTCCCCGATCCGGTCGGCGAGGCTCGCCGGTGCCAGATCATCGAGGCCCACGGCGCATGGGATGCTGAGTGTCGGGCCGTCGCCGACCGGGTGGGCTACACCGCGGCCGTCAGGGCGAACGAGGCCGCTTGCGGTGCCCTGAATGACGCAGAAGGTGCCGTGATGGCGTTGCCGGCGCGCACGGTCGCGGGGCTCGCGGCGAAAGCGGCGTGGATCGTGGCGCAGGTCGAGCGTGGCGCCATGGAGAACGTCCCTGACGACTTCGTGCGTCAGGTCGCGACGTTCGGCGGGGTGGCGTCGTGACCGGCCGGCAGAGCGCGAGCCGGACCGCGCCGTCACCCGCCCGTGGGCTCGACCTTGCCGGCTCCCGGCCGGCGTCCGAGCACCCGGGCCCAGGTCTCCAGCCCGTCCTGCAGCGCGTCCAGCGCCTCCGCGACCACCTGGGCCTCGTCGGCGATGTCGCTGACCATCACCTCGACCTCGGCGCTCATGGTCGGCCCGGTCGCCTTGAACTCGACCGCGAACAGGTTCTCGCCGTCCGGCTCGGGCTCGGCGCCCGGCGTGGCGTCGGTCAGGCGCTGGACCTTCTGGAGCTCGATCTTCCAGAACGAGGCGTCGTCGATGTCGTCGTCCGCCATGATGTCCTCCTCCGACCTGCTGCGCTGATCCCGGTCCCGCCGCGGCGCGGCTCAGTCCGGCAGGTCCTTGGCGCGCGCGCCGATGAGGCGGTCCGCCGTGACCCGGCCCCACATGGTCGCGGCGACGTGAAGCGTGTGCTGCGCGATCGAGACCACGAGCGCCTCGTCGACGAAGTCCGACACGATGATCTCGACCTCGGCGTTGGCGTTCGGTCCGTCGACCTGGAACGTGGCGGCGAAGATGTCCTGCTCGTCCTCCGCCTCGGCCTGGATCCGCTCCAGGCTGAGCAGGCGGTAGCTCCAGTCGAGGAAGGTCAGATCCTCCCCGTCGGCCACCTCCGGCTCGGCAGCCTGGGGCTGCCCGCCCGCTGGCTTGGCCTTGGCCCCCTCGCCTGTCCCTCGCCTGGCCATCTCGCCCTCCTGCCGCTGCTGTCGGCAGCATCGCAGGATCGGCGGCGCAGGCGCGCCACAGGCGGTGGGAAGCGGGCCACGGCCGGTGATGACGGCGTCTCTGACGCGAGGGCCGCTGAGGCGCGCGACGCCGTGCGCCGGGCGGTGGGCGACGCATCGGGGCTGACCGTCAAGGGGCAGATCCGGCAGGCGGCGCGCAACCTCGGCTACGCGGCCGACAGCTGGCGGGTGCGGGAGGCTTGGTACGGCCGGGCCGGGCACTGGACCCCGGCGGCGCTCGACGACCTGCGGGCGCGCGCCTCGGCGTGGCGGGAGGGAGAACAGGCGCGCGCCGCCGACGACGATCGTCCGCGCGGCACCAGGGACCGGCACGCGCTCGCACGGCACCTCGGCGCTGTGCGGGACTGCCTGGCCCGGATCGAGCGGCACCTCGTCGAGCTCGAGGCCGAGATGGCCCGCCTGCCGCTCGCCGGCGCGGACGCGAGCGACGGGGGCTCGGGATCCGATGACTGACGCCCGCTTCCACGCCCGGGCGGGCGGCGCCCTCGCCCGCCTGCGCCGCCGCTGCCTCGCGCTGGTGCTGCCGGCGCCGTGAGGGCGCACGGCACCTCCATCCGTCACCACACCCGAGTCCGGCACGAGCCGGGGGAGAATCAACATGCACGAGTTGAACGAGGGAGCCGGCCCCGAGCTGCCGGCGAACGACAGGGCGCTGATCGCGCTCGCCGAGGTCCTGGAGGATCTCGGGGATGAGGTCGGGCACGCGTTCATGCGCAACGAGCCCGGCGACGATGCCGTGCTCGACGCGTGCCGGGCGCGGGCCGTGGCAGTCGTGGGGGCCATCGTGGCCCTGCCGTCCGTCACGCTGCATGGCGCCAGCGCCAAGGCCCGGGCCGCGCGGGCCAGCACGGCCGTGTCGCTGCTGCCGCGCGCGCTGATCGACCGGCTCGGCTTCGACATGGCGGCCGACATCGAGCGGCTGCGGGGCGGGGAGGGCGCGGGACATGCCTGAGGACCTGGAGCCCCTGCGGCTGACCGCGCGCGCTGCCCTCGGCTCGTGTGCTTTCGACCTCCGGATGGCGAGCAGCCGCCTCCTGCCGACCGACGTCAGGTCGAGCCTCCACCTCACGCGGGTCGCCGCCCGCGTGAATGACGCCCTGGACCGCGGGCTGCTCGGCCTGCGGCGGGGGCCGGCGTCGCCCGAGGCGCCAGACCCGTGGCTGATGGCGGCCGCGCGGCTGCACGACGCCGTGTCGGACGCCGCCGACGCCCTCTTCCACGAGTTGCTGGAGGCGGAGGAAGGGCGCCGCGTCGTGACGCCGCCGGACGACGCGTTGGTGCGCCCCGGCGACGGGAAGCTGTTCGGGTTCGTGCCGACCAACAAGGCCTATGACGGGTGGACCTCGCCGGAGGACGCGTCGGACCTCCGTCACCTCGCCCTGCCGGTGAAGTGGCCGGCCTGGGACCGGCGCAACGACATCGTCGTGGCGGTGAACGCGTGGGAGCGGGAGCACCAGGCGGCGGTCGAGGCCGCCGGCGTGGCGGTGCTGCGGGACTGCTGCACCGAACTCCATCAGGTCAAGGTGGCCATCCGGGAGGCCGTGCGCGGGGTGCGGCCGGGCACCGTGGCGGCGTCCCGAGCCGTTGCCCGGATCGCGGCCCGGTCGCTGATCGAGATGGGCGAGGACCCGACGGACCTGCCCAAGGCCGTGTGCGACTACGTCGAGATCCTGGGCCCGCACGAGCCGTCCGCGCTGGCCTGGCACGCCGTCCTGGGGCTGCTGGTGACGATGCCGTAGGGGCGACGGTGCGGGGTGCACGACCCACCAGTGCAGGTTGCATCAGGAAAGAGGTCCGCACCGCCCGCAACGCGGTGTGGCCTTCACTGGAGACGCAGACACCATGCCGTCCCCTGTTACCTCAGGGGTACGTACGACAAATGTCGACTTAGGAATCAACCGAGTCGCATCTACTCTGAGTTGTGTAGGGTTTGCCGGTCTCACCCCGTCTCACGGAGTTAGCTCACCGGGTGAGATCACCCGGTGAGAAAGTGGGGTGCGACATAGGGTGCGACACTCACGTGGTGCTGTCGCCTTGCTTCGTTCTGGGGATGATGGGGAGCACGGCCAAGAGGAGGGCCGGGCGATGGCAGACAAGACCGATCTTGAGGCGGCCGAGGCACACCGGGAGAGCCTGAAAAGGCAGGCCGGCTATTCGGCGAAGGACCGCGCCAAGGTGGCGAAGTCCGGCGCACCCCAGCGGGATCACGCCGCGGCGGCGGTGCTGCATGTGGTGCTGCGCGGCCTCACCAAGGGTTCGGAGGCGGCGAACGACATCCTCGGCCGCGCCTTGGATCTGCTGGAGCGCGACGGCTACGACCGGAACGCGACGTGGAAGCGCATGAATGTCATGTCGCGGCAGCGTCGGCGGAAGCTCACGCCGCCGAAGCCGAAGACATCGGACTGATGGCCAATGCCGGCAGCACGGAACGTGACTCGCGCACCCTCGCTCTCTGCCGCGAGATCGCAGCCGAGCTGCGGGCGGCGGCGGCCGACGCCGACCTCACGGCGGAGGAGCGGCGCTGGCTCGTCGAGATCGCGCTGGAGCGGGCAAGGGTCAACCGCCGATAGCTTGAAGCTGCTTCCCATGCGCTTCCCAATTGCGATTTCTGGGAAGCACGAAACAGCTTGGGAAGTCGCTAAGTGCCTGTTTTCGTGATGGTGGGCGCTGTAGGTCTCGAACCTACGACCCGCTGATTAAGAGTCAGCTGCTCTACCAACTGAGCTAAGCGCCCATCACGTCGTGCCGGTACATGCCCGGCCGATGGGTTGCGTATAGAGAGGGGGGGCGGCGCTGTAAAGGGCTTTCTGCCGTGCGGACCCGCCGCGCCGGGGGGACGGCGCGGGGGCGAGACGAGGGTTCAGGCGAGCTTCATGGCGCTCTGCGCGCTGCCGCGCCGCGCCCAGGCCTGGAGCTTGTTCAAGGCGCCGAGGTAGGCGCGGGCGCAGGCCACCATCGTGTCGGGATCGGCGCCGCGCCCCGTGAAGCCGCGGCCGTCGACGCCGAGCCGCACCGTCACCTCGGCCTGAGCGTCCGTGCCCTCAGTCACGGCGTGGATCTGGAACAGTTCGAGCTCCGCCTCGTGCGGCTCCAGCGCCCGGATGCCGTTGAAGATGGCATCGACCGGGCCGTTGCCGGTCGCCTGGGTGGTGCGGTGGGCGCCGTCGACCGCCACGGTCAGCGTGGCGGATTGCGGGCCGGCCGTGCCGGCCACCACGGTCACAGCCTCCAGCGTCACGCGCTCGTGGGCGCTGCCGATGCTCTCGTCGACGATGGCCGCGATGTCCTCGTCGTAGACGTGCTTCTTGCGGTCGGCGAGGTCCTTGAAGCGCTTGAAGGCGTCCTGGAGGGCGTTGTCGCCGAGCTCGTAGCCGAGGTCACGCAGCTTCTCCTTGAAGGCGTGACGGCCAGAATGCTTGCCCATCACCAGCGACGTCTTGGTCACGCCGACGCTTTCGGGCGTCATGATCTCGTAAGTCTCCGCGTTCTTCAGCATGCCGTCCTGGTGGATGCCGCTCTCGTGCGCGAAGGCGTTCCGGCCGACGATGGCCTTGTTGTACTGCACCGGGAAGGAGGTCACGGCCGACAGGCGCTTGGACGCGCGGGTCAGCATGGTGGTGTCGATGCCGGTGGCGTAGGGCAGCACGTCGCGGCGCGTGCGGATGGCCATGACGACCTCCTCCAGCGCGGCGTTGCCGGCCCGCTCGCCGATGCCGTTGATCGTGCACTCCACCTGACGGGCGCCGCCCTCGATGCCGGCCAGCGTGTTGGCGACCGCGAGGCCGAGGTCGTCGTGGCAGTGAACCGAGAACACGGCCTTGTCGGCGCCGGGCACGCGCTCGCGCACGTCGCGGAACATGGCGCCGTACTCGGCCGGCGTCGCGTAGCCCACCGTGTCGGGCAGGTTGATCGTCGTGGCGCCCGCGCGGATCGCAGCCTCGACGCAGCGGCACAGGTAGTCGAGCGGCGTGCGGGTGGCGTCCATGGCGGACCATTCCACGTCGTCGACGAGCCCCCGCGCCTGGGTGACGGTGCGGGTGATGATCTCCAACACCTCGTCCTGCGACTTGCGCATCTGATGGGCGAGGTGGATCGGCGAGGTCGACACGAAGGTGTGGATGCGCGGGCGCTTCGCGTGGCGCACGGCGGCGCCGGCGCGCGCGATGTCGCCCTCGACCGCGCGGGCCAGGCCCGCCACGGTGGCGCGCGACACCCGGCGGGCAATCTCGGAGACGGCCTCGAAATCGCCCTCCGAGGCGATCGGGAAGCCGGCTTCGATGATGTCCACGCCCATCTCGTCGAGCAGGTCCGCCACCTCGATCTTGTCCTCGAAGGTCATGGTGGCGCCGGGGCACTGCTCGCCGTCGCGCAGGGTGGTGTCGAAGATCAGGACGCGGTCGGCCTGAGGGAGAACCTGAGTCATGGGAGAGTCCTGGTGTTCGCGCGTCGGCGCGGCGTCGTCGGAAGGGGAAAATCGGTGACCGCTGACCCCTGAGCGCCCAGGCGCGGAGCCCGGCCGGCCCTCAGGGGCGGCTAAGGAGCAGCGCGAGCGGAAGGCGGGCGAGCGAAGGGGCGGCCGCGCCGCGCGCACCGCTGGTCCGGGTCAACTGGTGAGCGGAATCCGCCACGCCGTGCCTCGATCGACCCGATGCCGCGCCCCGCGGGGCCGCATCCGCTTCGTCCCGGGCTCGCACCATGAGGAGGCCCATGCGGATCGAATACGGGCAGGCGCGGACAAGATCAAGTGCGCCCGCGACCGACGAAGGCCGAACACGAAAAAGCCCGGGCGCGAGCCCGGACCTGTCGTCGATGAAGTTCGGACGAGTGCGCCGTCAGGCGGCTTCCTCGATGTCGCCCTCCTCCGCGTCGGCCTCGGCGGCATCGGCTTCCGCCTCGGCCTTAGAGCGGCGCGGGCTCTTCTGCAATTGCGCCTCGATCACCTTGCCGACCTCGGAGTCGGTCAGCTTCTGCACGGCCGCGATCTCGCGGGCCATGCGGTCGAGGGCGGCCTCGTAGAGCTGGCGCTCGGAATAGGACTGCTCGGGCTGAGCGTCGGAGCGGTACAGGTCGCGCACCACCTCGGCCACGGCGATGAGGTCGCCCGAGTTGATCTTGGCCTCGTATTCCTGGGCGCGGCGCGACCACATCGTGCGCTTGACGCGGGCGCGGCCCGCCAGCGTGTCGAGGCCCTTCTGCACGACCTCGGGCTCGCTCAGCTTGCGCATGCCGACGGCCGTGACCTTGGGCAGCGGCACCTTGAGCTTCATCTTGTCCTTGGCGAAGGAGATGACGAAGAGCTCCAGCTTGAAGCCGGCGACCTCCTCCTCCTCGACCGCCACGATCTCGCCGACGCCGTGGGCGGGATAGACGATGAACTCGCCGGCCTTGAAGCCCTGGCGCGAGCCGGGCACCTTGGCCACCGATTTGCCGGAATCGGCCCGCACTGGCTGGGCACCGGGCTGGTGACGGATGGACTTGGACGGGAACCCAGGGCGCGAGCCGGGCGCGCCGAACGACTTGGCCCGCGGCGCGGCGACCGGGGCGGCGGGCGGAACTTCTGCTTCGGCGGGGGAAGAGTCTGATTTCTGAGTCACTG
>CAXTFP010000054.1:0-10630 GCA_964243135.1 uncultured Lichenihabitans sp. | reverse complement strand
CGGCCACTTCCAGCGGCAGGCGGCCGCCCCCCGAGGCCGACAGGGCATGGGCATCGGCCCAGCCCGCGACGACGCCCGGCGCGGTGAGCACCGCCTCGGGGCCGTGCAATGGGACGGCGGCGTGATCGCGCTCGCGGTAGAAGGACAGCCGCGCCGCCGTCCCGACCGTGCCGCGGGCGTCGAGCACCCGCACGCGGCCGCGGGGGCCGGGCTCGCGGATCAGCCACAGGGCGTCGCCGCCGAGGCCGTTGCGCTCGGGCATCACGACGGCGCTGACGGCCGCGGCCGCGATCGCCGCCTCGACCACGCTCCCGCCCTCGATCAGCACGTCGCGCCCCGCGGCGGCGGCCAGCGGGTGGGGCGCCACGAGGCTGGCGGCCGAAAAGAACGCGTCGTCCTGCATGATGGTGGTCCGCGCGGCGAGGGGGGGAGCGAGCCCCCTTCTACGCCGTTTCGCCGCGCGATGGGCCCTCGTCACCGGACCGCGACGTCCCCGAAGTTCCAACACGTGCGGGCCGAGGTGCGGTGCCCGCGGGCAGCGGTCCTTCGGGCGCGTCGCAGTCGAACGCGGACGTGCGACGGAGGCTCACCGGCGCCCTGGCCAGGGCGCTCGGCCGCCCTGCATGGTGCCTCGCCCAGCGCCGAACGGCATCTGCCGTCCGACGCTCATGAGGCCGTCACACCCGGCCGTTTTGACGGCCTCGGTCGTTTCCCTCCCGCCGGCACCGGAATCCGTCGGGGCGAGCCTCGCCGGCCTGCGTCGTTCAGGCCGGCGCGATCGATCTCAGGCCTTTCCGCGCGCCGCGGCTATCTGTACTTCAGAGGCACGACGGATCGCCCGGCGATGATCTCGGCCAGTTCGCGAGCATCGGCGCGCCGCAACGATGCCGGATCCTGGAGGGCCTGGCTCGCGAGCGAGCGGATTCGAGCCGTGATGGCCGGATCGTCGTGACAGCGCGCGATGTCCATCAGCGCCCGCCGCACCCTGCCGTCGAGAAGGATGCGGTCGCTCATGGACCGATCTCGATGACGCCACGGCACCGAGCGAGCGGGGAGTCCATCATCTCGCCCATGGCGCGGTCTCACTTCATCGCGAGATCGGCAGGGATGTGCGGCGCCGGCAACGTCGAACCGGCGCGGGCCTTGAGGCTTCGGCCCGCGCCACCTCGGGGCCTGAAAGCTCGGTGCCGTCGTGGTCGACGACGCCTGTGCCGTCGTACACATCGAGGAAGTAGACGGGCACGGGTGCACTCCATCGTCGGGGGAGCGCATGTCTCCCAGCCGCAAATGTACGATGTAGTACACATGGATCAACGTCGGACCGGTGCCCGGGTTCACCCACTGCGTGGCCAAAACGCCGCGCGATCGCCCGATCGGAGACGCCGGCGGGGTTCGATCCAGCGTACCTGCGAATGGGCTGAAGGCTCTCCCGTCACCCCTGTCGTCTCACCCAGGTGTCGGGGCGACAGGGCGCCGGCTCATAGCCGCGTCCACGGCTGAACAGGGAGGTAGGAGTGGCTGTTCGGCGATGAAATCCGACGATGCCCGTTCAGCGGCCGAGCCTGGGACAGTGCAGCGGAAGCCCGCGGCAGGGCGCGGCCAAACGCTCGACGGCGCCGGCGGAGACTTCCGTCACCAGGAGCTCCGGCGCCTTCAGCGAGAAGGCGACGTTGGTGGGATCGCTCCCCTGCAGCGCCAGCCGCCCGGCGAGCCGGCCGTCGCCGTCGAGCACCGTCACGTTGCGCTGGCCGTAGACCGTGCAATAGAGCCGGCCATCTTCGCCGAAGGCCATGCCGTCGGGACCCTTGAAGCCCGGGCGGTCGTCGGGCTGGAGCACGTTGCCGAAGGGCTCGCGCCGGGGCTCGCCGAGGCCGAACACGTCGTAGCGGTACACGTCGCCCGGCAGCGATGCATTGGCGTACAGCCTGTGGCCGGCATCGAACGCGATGCCGTTGGTGAAGCGGATGCCGCGATCGAAGCGCCGCACGACCCGTCCGGCGCGCGGGTCGATCTCGTAGATCCTGCCGTCCCAGGGAAGGTCCACGAAGCCCGGCACGAAGTCCTGCCCCGAGATGAAGTCTTCCGCCGCCAGCCCCGTGTCGGTCACGTAGAGGTGCCCGTCGGGGCCGAACGCCAGATCGTTGGGGAACAGGAAACGCCCCTCCGCGTCCCCCTCGACGCGCAGCACCTCCCGCCCGTCCGGATCGATGCAGATCACGGCGCGCAGCAGCGCTTCCGCGATCCAGATCATGCCGTCGCCGTCGAGGGCGAGGCCGTTGGGACGTCCGCCGGTCTTCTTGACCACGCTGGCCCGACCCGCCGGGTCGAGGCGCGTCACGCAGCTCGTGGCCGCCGACATCTCGGTCACGTACATGGAGCCGTCCTGCAGGGCTATCGGGCCCTCCGGCGCCTCGATCCCGGTCGCGAAGAAGCGATCGTCCACTGTACCTCTCCCTGAAGCTGCGACTCCGTCCTTCATCTGCGGGCCGCTCGCGAGGAGAAGCATCGTCCGCTTCGCCGGGTCGTCGCAATTGCAATATTTGCAAGTCCCGGTGAAATCGCCTCAACTCGCGCGATGCTGAGGAACGTGTCGCTGTCCGCCGTCCGCGCCTTCGAGGCTGCTGCCCGGAACGGATCGTTCCGCGCCGCCGCGCAGGAGCTGAACCTGTCGCCGAGCGCGGTCAGCCACGCGGTGATGAACCTCGAACAGGCGCTCGGCACGTCGCTGTTCGAGCGGACGGGGCGCGTCGTCCGGCTGAGCCCCGACGGCGAGACCCTGATGCGGCACGTCGGCGCCGCTTTCGAGCAGTTGCGCCTCGGCGTCGAAGCCGTCACCAACCGTGGACCTCAACTGCTGCGGCTCCACTCCGCGCCGAGCTTCGCGGCCCAATGCCTGGCGCCTCGCCTGGCCGCGTTCCTCGCCGCCCACCCCGACATCGGCGTGAGGCTCGCGGCCAGCACGGATTACCCGCTCCTCGGCTCCGACGAGTTCGACGCGGACATCGTCTACGGGCCGGTGAGGGGCGAGGGGCTCGAAGCGCTGTCGCTCGGCGAGGAGACCGTGACGCCGCTCTGCGCGCCGTCGCTCGGAGATCGGTTGCGGTCGCCGGAGGACCTGTTTCGCCTCGTGCTGATCCAGAGCGACCGCAAGCTGGTCCGCTGGCCCGACTGGTTCGCGGAGAACGGGCTCGCGGCACCGCAGGGGGGGAGCGGCATGCGGTTCGACCGCAGCTTCCTCGCCATCGCGGCGGCGGCCGACGGCCTCGGGGTGGCGCTGGAATCGACACGGCTGGCCGAGCGCGAATTGGCGGCTGGCCGCCTCGTCGCGCCGTTGATCGGCAGCGCCCGCAACATCCGCTACGTCGGCCATCGCCTCGTCTACCCGAAGGCGGGGGCGAAGCGCCGCACCGTGCGGGTGTTCGCCGAATGGCTGGCCGCGGAACTCGGCGAGCCCGCCCCGCTCACGTGAAATCAGTTCAACGATCGATGCGATTTTCTCGCTTGCGCCGCGCTCATGGCCGCGGCGATCATCGGGACGAGGGCGCAAAGCTCCGCTGAGATCGACGACGAGGAAACTCCATGAGGGCTGACGTCCCGCCCGCGGCCGTGCGCCGTCGCGCGCCTTCGCGTCCCATCACGGGACGGCCGTGACGTCCCCCGCCTTCGCGCTCGAAGCGCTCGGCATCGAGAGGCGGTTCGGCGCCACGCCGGTACTCCGGGGCGCGGACCTGAAGGTGCGGCGGGCCGAGATCCACGCCCTCCTGGGTGGCAACGGCGCCGGCAAGTCGACGCTGATCCGCATCGTTTCGGGCGACATCGCGGCGGACGCGGGTTCGATCCGGGTCGGCGGCGCGGACACCTTCGACCGGAGCGCCGTCGCGGTCGTGTACCAGGAACTCGCGCTGCTGCCTCACCTGTCGGTGGCCGAGAACATCCGGTTGCCGCGCCAGCGCCGGCCCTTCGAGCTCTACCGGGCCGGGCGCGGCGACGAGGGCGCCGCGGCGTCGCTGGCCCTGATCGAGCCCGGCCTGCCCGCCGCCGTCCTCCACCGCCCCGCCGGATCGCTCGACCTCCATCAGCGGCAGCTCGTCGAGATCGCCCGCGCGCTGCATTCGGGCGCCCGGCTGCTCCTGCTCGACGAGCCCACGGCCAACCTCACCTTCGGCGAAAGCGAGCGGCTGTTCGCGATCCTGCGCCGGCTGGCGCGCGACGAGGGCATCAGCACCGTGCTGGTGTCGCATCGGATGAACGAGATCCGCGCCGTCGCCGACGTGTGCACGGTGATCCGCGACGGGCGCACGGTGGTGGACCGGGTCGCGCTGGCCGAGATCGACGACGAAGCCATCGTCGCGGCCATGGGCCAGACCCGCGCCGTCGAGGCCGTGTCGCCGCGCCGGCGTTCCGCGCCGGACAGGGCCCCGTCCCGGCTCGCGCTCCGCTGCGGCGAACTCCGGGTCTCGCTCGCGGCCGGCGACGTGCTCGGCCTCGCGGGCTCGCCTGACGGCCCCCTGGATCTGATCGGGGCGCTCGTGGGCGTCGCCCCGTCCCGCCGCTGGGACGTCGCCTTCGAGGGGCGGCCGCTGCGCTTCGCGAACCCGGCCGAGGCGGTGCGCAGGGGCGTCGGCTACGTGTCGGGCGACCGGGCCGAGAAGGGCATCCTGTCGACCCTGCCGATCACCGACAACGTGGTGGCGGGCCGCCGCGTGGCGCGGCGGTCCGTGCTGGCGCTCGCCGACGAGGTCCGGCGAACGGAAACCGCGCTGCGCCGCCTGTCCATCAAGGCCGCCTCCGTCGACGTCCTGCCCCGCACCCTGAGCGGCGGCACGCAGCAGAAGCTGCTGCTCGCCCGCTGGCTCGACGTCACGCCCTCGATCCTGGTGCTGGAGGAGCCGACGCGCGGCGTCGACATCGGCACCAAGCGCGAGATCTACGAGATCGTCCGCCGCCTCGCCGAGGCCGGCACGACGGTGGTGTGGTGGTCGACCGAGTTCTCCGAACTCGCCGCCATCGCCTCCCGCGCGGTCGCCTTCGACCTTTCCGGCGAACCCAGCGCGCTCCTGGGCGCGGAGGACATGACCGAGGTGGCCCTCGCCCGGGCGACCGGGATGGCGGCGTGAGACCGATCGCGGGAACATGACATGACCGACCTGTCACGCCACGACATGCCCCTCGCGGCCGGCGCACCGGCCCTCCCGCGCCGCGCCGGCCTGATGCTCAGGTCGCTGCGCCACTACCGCTCCGAGATCACCATCGCGGCGGCGATCCTGCTCATCGACGCCGTCGTGAGCCTCTGGTCGCCCCAGGTCTTCACGGGCGGTAACACCGCCAACGTGGCCCAGGCGGCGGCGCCGCTCGTCGTCATGGCCCTCGGCGTCCTGGTCGTCATCGTCACGGGCGGCATCGACCTGTCGGTCGGCTCCACCTTCTCGCTGTCCGGCATGGTGGCGGGCCTGGTGCTGGGAGCGGGCTCGTCGTGGCCCGTCGCCGTCCTGGTCGGCCTCGGCGTCGGGGGTGCGGTCGGCCTCGCCAACGGGCTCCTCGTCACCTTCGTGGGGCTCGCGCCTTTCGTGGTGACGCTGATCAGCTACGCGGTGGCGGGCAGCCTCGCCTTCGTGATCACCGACGGGCACTCGATCGCCATCCTGGACCCTGACTTCGGGGTGCTGAACGGCGGCGCGCTCGTGCCCGGGATCGTCAACTACCTGCTGTTCTGCCTCCTCGGCGTGGCAGGCCTCGAGTTCGCGCTGCGCAAGCTCGTGCTCGGGCGCTGGGTCTACGCCGTGGGCAGCAACGACAGGGCGGCGCGCCTGCTCGGCATACCGGTGCGGGCGACGCGCTGCGGCGTCTACGTGCTGTCGGGGCTCTGTGCCGCCTTCAGCAGCATGCTGAGCCTCAGCTACATCAGCAACGCCGAGGCGACCTCGGGCGGCAACATGATGCTGCAGGCCATCGCGGCCTGCGTGATCGGCGGCGCCTCGCTGTTCGGCGGCACGGGCTCGGCGGTCGGCGCGATGCTCGGCGCGGTCATGATCACCGTGATCCAGAACGGCGTGAACCTGATCGGCATCAACAGCTTCTGGCAGGGCTCGGTCACGGGGCTCGTCATCCTGGTCGCGGTCCTGATCGACCGCATCACCAAAGCCCGGGCCTGAAGGATACCGGGTCACGACAACTCAACGGGGGAAAAGCCATGTCCGGATCGCTACGATCGATGCTGCTCGGGGCGGCCGTCGCCGCCGCTCTCGGCACGGGGCCGAGTCATGCCGAAGACAGGAAGTTCACGGTCGCCTATGTCGCGCCCTCGCTCGACATCTCCTATTGGCAGTGGGTCGCCTACGGGGCCAAGACCAGGGCGGCCGAGCTCGGCATGGCGTATATCGAGATGGACTCTCACAACTCGCCGACCGAGCAGATGACCAACATCCGCACGGCCCTCACGAAAGGCGTCGATGCGATCGTCATGGGGCCGGTCAGTTCGACCTCGACGCCGCCCGTGCTGCGCCTGCTCAAGGACAAGAACGTGCCGGTCGCCTTCACGGGCATCGGCCCCCAGCCGGGCCAGACCGACTACACGTCCGCCGTGACGGCCAACAACGACGAGGCCGGCCAGCAGGAGGGCAGGTTCGTCTGCGGGCTCGCCAAGGAGCGTGGGGGCACGGAGGTCGGCATGCTGTCCCTGCCGCAGGATCGCGAGAACGCCCAGAAGTACCTGAAGGGCGCGCAGGAATCCTTCGCGGCGGACGGCTGCACGCTCGTCCAGGTGCTCCAGACGCACGGGCTCACCGTCAAGGAGGCCGTCGATCAGGCCAACGACCTCCTGACGGCCCACCCGAACATCAAGGCCATCTACGGAATGTACGACGAGGCCGCGACGGGCGCCGCCAAGGTGCTGCAGACGCGCGGCCTCGTCGGCAAGGTCGGCGTCGCGACGGCAGACGGAAGCCCCACCACCGTCAAGCTCCTCAAGGAGGGCACCATCCAGGGCCTGTTCCTGCAGGAAGCGGGCGGTCAGGGGATCGAAGCCACGCAGCAGGTCTACAACGCCCTCACGGGCAAGCCCGTCACCAAGGACCTGCCGCTGCCCGAACCGCTCGTCACCGCCAAGGACGTGGACGGTCCCGAGGCGAAGGCGAAGCTGAAACGGGTGTATCCGCCGAGTGCCGGCGACTATTGAACGCCGGCGGCGGATCGGCGGACGGTGAGGCGACGGGCCTCGATGGTGCCGGATTCGCCCACGCCGGGCGTGACGGCGCCGCGGAGCCACCGCCCCGCCGCGGCGAGCGCGCGGGGCGCGTGCCGGGCCTGGAGGGTCCTGGCGTCGGCCATGATCTCGGACGCGGACCGCCGGTCCGCGGCGCTGCCGATATGGTTCATCCGGGATCCCCGCTCTCGCGCTTCGTATTGCACGGCAACATAGCCCCTTCGCACCGCGACATCGAGGGCGGGAGCCGACCGGTCCGTGCATGGCTGCGCTTCGGCCGCCGCAGCCCGACTCCGATGTGATCGCGATCGATCGCCTGAGTCCCGCGACAGAGGTGAGCTAAATTCACCGTTCGTCGAAAACTTCGCGCTTGTCGGCGGGACCGCGCGTCCCGAAACTCGGACCAATCGAGGGAGGAAACACGTGCTGCTTTCCGGCAAGACCGCCGTCATGTCGGGAGCCGCGAGCCCCCGGGGCATCGGGCTCTGCACGGCCCGCCTGTTCGCGGACCATGGCGCCCGCATCGCCATCCTCGACCTCGATGCGGGCGCCGCGCGCGACGCCGCCGGCACGCTCGGCGGCGAAGGTCACATCGGGCTCGCCTGCGACGTCACCCACAAGCCCGCCTGCGAGGCCGCGGTGCGGTCCGTCCTCGACGCCTTCGGGCGCATCGACGTGCTGGTCAACAATGCCGGCATCACCCAGCCGGTCAAGTTCCTCGACATCGCGCCGGAGAACTATGACGCCGTCCTGGACGTGAGCCTGCGCGGCACGCTCTACCTGAGCCAGGCCGCGATCCCCTCCATGCGCGCCCGGCGCGCGGGATCCCTCGTCTGCATGTCGTCGGTTTCAGCGCAGCGCGGCGGCGGCATCTTCGGCGGCCCGCATTATTCGGCCGCCAAGGCCGGCGTGCTCGGCCTCGCCAAGGCCATGGCCCGCGAGTTCGGCCCCGACAACATCCGCGTGAACTCGGTCACGCCCGGCCTGATCCAGACCGACATCACGGCGGGCCGGCTCACCGACGCCATGCGGGCCGACATCCTCAAGGGGATCCCGCTGAACCGGCTCGGCGATGCCGCGGACGTGGCCGGTGTCTGCCTGTTCCTGGCGTCCGACCTGTCGTCGTACCTCACCGGCACGGCGATCGACGTGAACGGGGGCATGCTGATCCATGGCTGAGGCGGCCCTGTCCAACGTCGGCCTCGCCGAGCGCGCCTACCGCATCCGCCGCAACGCGCTGCGCATGGGCGAGGTGCAGGGCCAGGGCTACGTCGGCCAGGCGCTCGGCGTCGCCGACGTGCTGGCCGTGTCCTATTTCCACGCCCTCAACTACCGCGCCGACGACCCGCACTGGGAAGGGCGCGACCGTTTCCTCCTTTCGATCGGGCATTACGCGATCGCCCTCTACGCGGCGCTGATCGAGGCCGGGATCCTGCCCGAGGACGAGCTCGAAACCTACGGCTCGGACGGCAGCCGCCTGCCCATGTCCGGCATGGCGTCCTACACGCCCGGCATGGAGATCACCGGCGGCTCGCTCGGCCAGGGGCTCGGCATCGCGGTCGGCATGTGCCTCGGCCTCAAGCGCAAGCGCTCGGACGCCTTCGTGTACGACCTCCTGTCGGACGGCGAACTCAACGAGGGCTCGACCTGGGAAGCGGCGATGAGCGCCTCGCATTGGAAGCTCGACAACCTCATCGCGCTCGTCGACGTGAACGACCAGCAGGCCGACGGCGCGTCGTCGGGCGTGCTGGGCTTCGAGCCGCTGGCCGCCCGCTGGGAGGCTTTCGGGTGGCAGGCGTGGCGGGTCGACGGCAACGACATCGAAGCGCTCAAGGCCGCCTTCGACGCGGCCCGCGCGTCCGCGGAGCCGAAGCCGCGCGTGCTGATCTGCGACACGCTGATGGGCCGCGGCGTGCCGTTCCTGGAGATGCGCGAGAAGACCCACTTCATCCGCGTCGACGCCGACGAGTGGGGGGCGGCCTTGGAGCAGCTCGACGCCGGGAGGCCCGCATGAGCCAGACCGCCTCCAAGCCGCGGCTCACGACCTCGGCGATGATCGCCTCGCTGGCCGAGGCCGGCCAGCGCACGGCGCCCGCGCCCTTCGGCCACGCGCTCGTCGAGCTCGCGGCCAGGCGGCCCGACATCGTCGGGCTGACGGCCGACCTCGCCAAATATACCGATCTCCACGTCTTCGCGCAGGCCTATCCGGACCGCTTCTACCAGATGGGCATGGCCGAGCAGCTCCTCATGAGCGCCGCGGCGGGGCTGGCGCGGGAAGGCTTCCTGCCCTTCGCCACCACCTACGCGGTCTTCGCGGCGCGGCGCGCCTACGACTTCATCTGCATGGCCATCGCGGAGGAGAACCTCCCCGTGAAGATCGTCTGCGGCCTGCCCGGCCTCACAACGGGCTACGGGCCGAGCCATCAGGCGACGGAGGACGTGGCGATCTTCCGCGGCCTGCCCAACATGACGATCATCGACCCCTGCGACGCGGTCGACATCGCCGGCGCCGTGCCCGAGATCGCCGCCCATCCGGGGCCGGTCTACATGCGGCTCCTGCGCGGCAACGTGCCGGTGGTGCTGGACGAGTACGACTATTCCTTCAGGCTCGGCCGCGCCGCCCTCCTGCGGGACGGCGCCGACGTGCTGATCGTCTCGTCGGGCTTCATGACCATGCGGGCGCTCGAAGCCGCCAAGGCGCTCGAAGCCGACGGGGTCGGCGCCGCGGTGCTGCACAGCCCGACGATCAAGCCGCTCGACGAGGCCGCCATCCTGCGCGAGGCCGGCCGCGGCGGCCGGCTCGTCGTGGTGGCCGAGAACCATTCGGTGGTGGGCGGCCTCGGCGAGGCCGTGGCGAGCCTGCTGATGCGCCACCGCGTGTCGCCTGCCTTCAGGCAGGTCGGCCTGCCCGACGCCTTCCTGCTCGCCGGCGCCCTGCCGACGTTGCACGACCGCTACGGCATCTCGACGGCCGCGATGACGGCGTCGATCAAGCGCTGGCTCGGCAAATGAGCGGGCGCATCGAGACGGTCGGCTTCGTCGGCCTCGGCGCCATGGGCCGGCCCATGGCGGCCAACCTCGTGCGGCGCGGCTTCCGTGTGCGGGGCTTCGACGTGAGCGAAGCCGGACGCGATGCCCTGGTGGCCGCCAACGGCGAGCCCGCGGCCTCGGCCGCCGAGGCCGCGGCGGGGGCCGACGTCCTCGTCCTCATGGTGGTGGACGCCGACCAGGCCCGCGCGGTGCTGTTCGAGGCGGGGGCGCTCGAAGCCCTGCCACGGGGGCGCTGCGTGGTGCTGATGGCGACCTGTCCGCCCGGTGCCGTCGAGGACATCGCCGGGCGGGTCGCAGCGGCCGGCCGGGTGCTGGTCGACGCGCCGGTGGCGGGCGGCGTCGCCGGGGCTGCCGCGGCCTCGCTCACGATCATGGCGG
>CAXTFP010000053.1:0-10636 GCA_964243135.1 uncultured Lichenihabitans sp. | reverse complement strand
GCCTCGCGCAGCGACCCCACGAGGTCGGGGTCCTCGCCGAAGCGCTCGACCAGGATGGAGCGGGCGCCGTCGAGCGCCGCGGCTGCATCGGCCGCGCCCCGCCCGACCCCGGCGAAGCCCGCCGCCAGCGCATCGGGCGCGGCCTCGGGCCGGGCGAGCAGGAGGTCCGCCAGCGGGCCGAGCCCGGCCTCGCGGGCGATCTCGGCCTTGGTGCGGCGCTTGGCGCGGTAGGGCAGGTACACGTCTTCCAGCCGCGCGCGGCTGTCGGCCCCGAGGATGGCGGCTTCCAGCTCGGGGCTCAGCTTGCCCGCCTCGCGCACCGCCTTCAGCACGGCGGCGCGGCGATCCTCGAGCTCGCGGAGCGCGCCGAGACGCTCGTCGAGACGGCGGAGCTGCGCGTCGTCGAGCGAGCCCGTGGCCTCCTTGCGGTAGCGGGCGATGAACGGCACGGTCGCGCCGCCGTCGATCAGCGCCACGGCGGCCGCCACCTGGGCGTCGCGGACGCCGAGTTCGCGGGCGATGCGGGACACGATGGTTGGCGTCATCGGGCTCGGTCCTGGCGGGAGGGGGCTGATCTAAGCAGGTGTCGAAGGAGCGCTACACGCTGTTTCGACCAAAACCTGCGACAAACTAAAGAGCCAAGCAGGCGAAGCGTTGGTCTTCCAACGCAACCCTGCTTGGGCGCGCGCGGGACTATCGCGACAACCCTTGGGCGCTCTCGATGCGAAAGGCGTGGGCCGGGTAGGTGCCCAGCGTCCTGAACTCGCGCGAGAAGAACCGGAGCTCGTCCAGCGCCCGCCGCACGGCCGGGTCGTCCGGGTGGCCCTCGACGTCGGCCAGGAACTGCGTGGCCGTGAACTCGCCCTCCACCATGTAGGATTCGAGCTTGGTCATGTTGACGCCGTTGGTGGCGAAGCCGCCGAGCGCCTTGTAGAGCGCGGCCGGCAGGTTCTTCACCCGGAACACGAAGGTCGTCACCACCGGCCCGCTCCCCGCGGGCGCGGGCGCGGGCGTCTTCGACAGGACCACGAAGCGGGTCGTGTTGTGGTCCTCGTCCTCGACGTCCTCCATCAGGATGTCGAGCCCGTAGATGGCGGCGGCGAGCCGGGGCGCCAGCGAGGCGCGGGCGGGGTCGCCCCAGCCCGCCACCTCGCGGGCGGAGCCGGCCGTGTCGCCCGCCACCTGGGCCCGCAGCCCGAGCCGGCGGACGAGGCGGCGGCACTGGCCGAGCGCGTGGACGTGGCTGTGGACGCTGCGCAGGCCCTCGACCGTGGCGCCGGGCACGCCCATCAGCTGAAAATGCACGGGCAGGAAGAACTCTCCCACGATGTTGAGCCCCGAGCCGGGCATCAGGGCGTGGATGTCCGCCACCCGGCCCGCGATGGAGTTCTCGATGGGGATCATGCCCAAGTCTGCGCGCCCCTCCGTGATGGCCGCGAAGGCGTCCTCGAAGGTCGGGCAGGGCAGGGGCGTCCAGTCGGGATAGACCGCTTGGCAGGACTGGTGCGAGAAGGCGCCCGCCTCGCCCTGGTACGCGATGGTCTGGCTCATGCTGTCTCCGGGCGCGCGGGGAGGGCGCTTATACGTGTTGCCAAGCTCAGGGCAAAGTGGGTAATGGACCCCAGGCGGGCGCCCGCGATGCGCCCGCGTGAAAGCGTGGGGAGCCGCCGCGGCCATGGATTCGTTCGAGGTCAACAAGATCGCCGGCGGCGTGCTCGGCACACTCCTGGCGACCATGGGCCTGGGGCTCGCGGCGGAATGGTTCTACGAGCCGCCGACCCCCACGAAGCCCGGCTACGACCTGCCGATGGCGGCGGCCGAGACGGGCGGGGGCGGCGACACGCAGACGGCCGCGCCCGCGGCCCCGCTGCCCGTGTTGCTCGCCAAGGCCAGCGTCGACAAGGGCGCCTCCCTGGCCAAGGCCTGCGGAGCCTGCCACAACTTCGACAAGGGCGCCGCCGCCAAGGTCGGGCCGCCGCTGTGGGGCGTGGTGGGCCGCCAGGTCGCCGCCATGTCGGGCTTCAGCTACTCCGAGGCCATCAAGGGCAAGGGCGGCGAGTGGACGCTCGACAAGATCAACGCCTTCATCACCTCGCCCAAGGGCTACGCGCCCGGCACCAAGATGACTTACGCGGGCGAGCAGGACCCTCAGAAGCGCGCCGACATCCTCGACTACCTCCACACCCTGTCGGACGACCCTCAGCCGCTCCCGGCCGTGTCCGAGACGGCGCCCTCGACCACCGAGCCCGCCTCGACGGAACCCGCCAAGAAGGGCTGAAGGCCGACGGGATCGACACCCCTCGTCCTTCGGTACGGGCGGGCGCTGCGCGCCCCGCTCAGGACAAGGGGGTGGGATGATGCCTTTCCCGGTCCGAGCGCCTATTCGGCCGCCACCAGGAGCGGCGGCCGCGCCGCCTCGCCCACGGGCTCGCGCCCGGCCGCGCGCGTCAGGTGCACGAGGCAGGCGCAGCGCAGCAGGGACGCGAAGTTCCGCACCTCCCCCCGGTGGTCGAGCACCTCGTCGTGGAGCTTGGTCAGGAACTTCCCCAGGCTCGCGCCCTCCCCCTCGGCGATCTCCTCCAGCACGGCCCAGAAGGCGGCTTCGAGCCGGATCGACGTGCCGTGGCCCGACAGCCGCAGGGATCGCGTCTGATACTCGTAATCGTGCTCCGGCTGATGGGCGAACAGGCTGCACATCGCTTCCTCCGAACGTCTTGGTTTGGAGCGACTCTAACAAATGAACGGGGCGGCACAAGCGAAAGCGGACGCAGGTGGCGTCTCGGTTCGAAGCCCGGGCGAAGATCTACAGATCGTGTAGAGCGGTCCGGCTGGTTCCAAGATGCGTCGTCCGAAAGCGGACGAACATGGGTTTTCCAGATGCTGGAAAATTCGGTGCCGGGTCCCGCATCGCCTCTGCTTCGCTATGAGTATACCCATAGCGAACCGGTGATGGTAACAGGCAATGAGGTGCCGTGACTGACCGCTAGGGTGCGAAGTAGTCTGGATGATCGATGTCAGCGATCAGATCGGCTTGCTTCGGCGTCCAGCCCAGACGCTCCCTCGTCCGCTGACTAGAGACAGGGCCATTGCCGCCGACCCACATGGCAAGGGGTCCGAAATGAGCCGAAGCCTCCTCGGGGGTGAGCGAGCGGGCGGGGACGTCCAGTTGTCGGCCGATAGCCTCGGCAATCAGCCTGTAGGGCACGCCCTCGTCGGCCACGGCATGGAAGGGGCCGCCTTGAGCGCCGTGTTTGAGCGCCAGGCAAAACAGGTGCGCGGCGTCGAGCCGATGCACGGAGGGCCAGAGATTATCGCCGTCGCCGATGTAAGCGGATATGCCCTGCTCACGCGCCACATTCGCCAGCATGGGCACGAAGCCATGACGCTCGCCCCGGCCATGCACGGAGCGCGGCAGCCTGACCACGGTCGCCTGCACGCCTCGATCAGAGATCGCCACGATCGACTGTTCCGGCGCGCGTGGGAAATGGGGGTCCACCGGTGCTGGGAACATGGCTTCGGTGAACGTCTCACCTGGCGGGAGCAGGAGAAAGCCGGCCGTTGCCACGATCGGGCGATCCGATCCTTCATAGACTGATCCAAACAGTTCGATCACTTGGCGTTCCTGCCGGCTCATCTCGGCAAATTTCGAAAAATCGATGCCGAAGGCGGTATGGATGACGCCATCCGCCTCGGCTGCGCCCCTGCGAAGTACGTCGAGATCATCGAGCGATCCCATGATCGGCGTCGCTCCCATGGCGGACAGGGCCGCGCTGTTGTTTTCCGACCTGACCAGACCGGTGACTCGGTGGCCGCCTTCGACCAACTCTCGCACGATTGCCGAACCGATCCAGCCCGTCGCTCCCGTGATGAAGACTCGCATAGACTTCTCCCATAGCTGCCTCTATCGTCAGTCACTGACGTACAGCGAATGTCAGCGACTGACAATAGGGGGAATGGAGTTCGTGCCGAGGGGAGGCGAGGATGTACGGGGCCGGTTGCAGAGGGCAGCTCTGGAGCTGTTCACCGAGCATGGCTATGACCGCACGACCTCGGCCGAGATCGCCGCGCGTGCGGGCGTGACCGAACGAACGTTCTTCCGCCACTTCCCTGACAAGCGAGAGGTGCTGTTCGATGGACAGGCGCGGCTAGGCTCGGCGCTCATCGAAGGCATTGCCGCCGCACCCGTAACGCTCGGGCCGCTCGACACGCTGTTGACGGCATTTCGCTTGGTCACGCCCATGATCGAAGCCAATCGGCCTTTTGCGGAACCTCGACAGCTTGTCATCGCCGCTACGCCCGCCTTGCAGGAGCGCGAGATGGCGAAGCATGCAGCCCTCACTGCCACGCTTGCTGACGTTTTGCAGGCTCATGGCGCGGAGCGACGGCCAGCGATGCTGGCCGCCGAGATTGGCATGGCCGCCTTTGTACAAGCGACGCTTTCCTGGTTTTCGGAGCCGCAGCATAGTCTCAGAGATCACCTGGACCAGACGTTTATCGCACTAAAGCAATTAGTGAGACAGGAATAGGGCGAGGATCGGTACAAATATTTCGATGCTGCATCACAGGATTATAAGAGCGCTGTGAACTTCGTTCTTGGTTCGAAATTTCATATAGGTTACAAGAATAGATAGTTCGTTTTGAGTGTAATTCAAAGAGACTGTTCACGCTGGTCGTATCGAAAGAAGGCATTCATAGTGCCCGCGAGCATGCGCTCACCTGTGAAGCGCATACCGATGGCTTCCAGAACGCGTCGAGAAGCGGTGTTGTGCGTGAGGGCGAACCCTATCAACTGTTTTTCAGGATGGTGATGCAATCCCCACTCGATCAACGCTGTTGCGGCTTCCTGGGCGAACCCGCGCCGTTGAAAAGCGGTCTGGATAGCATACCCGATCTCTAAATCACCTTCCCACGGCGACCAGCCTGCCCGTCCGATGAAGGTGCCGTCCTGAAGGCTCAGCTTCCATTTAGTATGGCCGTACGTTGCCTGCTCGGCCATATAGCCGCAAAGCCTCTCCTCGATGCCAACCCATGTCCAAGCCTCAGGTCCGGCCGAGTATCCGGTTTGAATGTCAGGATCTGAGTGCAGGGCATGTAGGAGCGGGAGGTCCGCTGTTCGCCACGCATCGAAACGTAGCCTCGGGCTTTTGAGCATCAGCATCCATGCACTTTACCATGGATACACAGCGTCTTCCAGCCTTCGTATGCAAGGTATGCTTGGAGAATATACAAAAGAACTGATCGACACGGCTTCTGACTACCCAACTGCATGATCCGTGCGCTTGATGCTGGATCTCTGAAGCGGCCGTTCGAACACGGAACGGCACCGCAGGCGTTCAGGTAGAGTCCGCGAGGTCGAGCTGCCGGCGCAGCGCCTCAAGCAGCCACGCCCCCGCTTTACCGAGAGGGCGGTCGCGCGCGTGTGCGGCGTAGATCATGAGACGGGAACTCGGCATCACGCTCTCGTCGAGGTTCGTGAACGCAACGAGGCGGCCGTCGTCGAGCATCGGCGTCATCACGTGGCGGGGCATCTTGCACCAACCGAAGCCGGCAAGCAGGAAGTCCAACCGCCGGCCGAGGTCGATGAAGCGCCAGACGCGCGATCCCACGACGCCGTAGTCGGAGCCCACGGGCCCGAGCGGATCCGATAGGACCAGCTGGACATAGGGTTCGAGGTCGGCTCGGCCCGACGGGCGACCCAGGCTCGCCAGCGGGTGGTCCGGCGCGACGACCGGGACCAGTTCGAGATCCATGAGTGGATAGGCCGTCAACTCGGGCGGCACGGCGGGCAGCAGCAGGCAGACGCCGAGCGCGGCCGAGCCTTCCTTCAGGCGACGTTCGGCGCCGCCAACGCCCTCCGTCCAGAAGCGCACCGGCAGGTCCGGAAAGGTGGCCTTGAGATCCCGCAGGCTGGCGATCAGGGGAGGCGTGGGCACCAGCGGATCGATGGCGACGGCCAGTTCGGGTTTCAGGCCGGCCCGCGCACTGGCCGCCACCGCTTCGAAGCGGCCCGCGCTGATCAGAACCAGCCGCACATGTTCGAGCAGGTTGCGCCCCTGGGGGGTGAGCTGCGGCTTGTGTCCACTTCGGTCGAAGAGCTGAATGCCCTGGATGTCCTCCAGCGTCTGCACCGTCTGGCTGACCGCGGACTGGACGCGGCCGAGCTGGCGACCGGCGGCCGAAAAGCTGCCGGTGTCCGCGACGGCGACCAGCACGCGGAGCTGGTCCAGGGTCAGTGCGCCGATCAATCCATCATCTCCGCCGATAGAGAGTATCACATCGAGGTCGGTTTTCGCCGAGATGCGATCCCTATAATGATATCGACATGCAACAAACCTACTTCATCAATCACGGCGGAGGGCCGTGCTTCTTCCTGGAGCCGGGCTTTCTCCGCTCCGCCTTCCGAGAGCTTGAGGATTACCTCAAAGGCTTCGCCGCCGCACTGCCCGAGCGTCCCAGGGCCATCCTCGTGGTATCGGGACACTGGGAAGAGGATGTCCCGACCGTCAACGCCGGCGCCGCTCCCTCCCTGCTCTACGACTATGAGGGCTTTCCGCCCCATACCTACCGGCTCACCCATCCCGCATCCGGGCACCCATCCCTCGCCACGCGGGTGCGCGGCCTGTTGAGCTCGGCCGGCATCGCCGCCGGCGAGGAGACGGCGCGCGGCTGGGACCACGGCGTGTTCGTGCCGATGAAGGTCATGTTCCCCGCGGCCGACATCCCGCTCGTACAGCTTTCCCTTCAGCGCGGGCTTGACCCCGCTGCCCACCTCGCCATCGGGCGTGCGCTGAGGCCGCTGCGGCAGGAAGGCGTGCTGATCGTCGGCAGCGGCCAGACCTACCACAACATGGGCGGCTTCCGGTCCGGCGGCGCTCGGGACGCCGAAGCGGAGTCGTTCGACGCGTGGCTGCGCGAAAGCCTGCTCGATGGGGCAACGCGCGACCGGGCCCTGATCGCGTGGGAGCGGGCGCCCGGCGCGCGACACGCCCAGCCGGAGGAGGATCACCTCCTGCCCTTGATGGTCGCTGCCGGTGCGGCCTCGGGCGAACCGGGCGAAGTCGTCTTCCACGGCCACGCCCTCGGCAAACCGATCTCCGGATTCCGCTTCGGCTCGACTCTCCGTCCAGCCATAAACGAAGGACACCGACCATGACCAGACTCCTCGTCGTCGAAACCAGCCCGCGAGGCGATCACTCCATCTCGCGCAACATGACCCGGCTTTTCACCGCCGAGTGGCGGGCGGCCCATCCCGGCGGCGACGTGGTCGTCCGCGACCTCATGGAGACGGACCTGCAGTTCGTGAACGCTCCATGGCTGCAGGCCTATTTCACGTCGGCGGAGCGACACTCGCCCGAGATGAAGGAGGCCCTGCGCCTGTCCGACGAACTGGTGGCCGAGATCCTGGCGGCCGACCAGATCGCCATCGCCACGCCCGTCTACAACTACAACGTTCCGGCCGCACTGAAAGCCTGGGTGGACCACATCGTCCGCAAGGGCATGACGCTCGGCTTCGACGGCAAGGGGCTTGTCACCGGCAAGCGGGCGACCGTGCTGCTCGCCTCCGGTGGCGCCTACACGGAAGGCTCGCCGATCCGCGATCGCGACATCGCCACCCAGTATCTGCGCCTCAGCCTGAACGTGATCGGCATCACGGACATGACCGTCGTCGCCGGCGGGGGCGCCAAAGTCGTCGACATGCGCGAGCAAACCATGGACGGTTTCATCGACACCCTTCGGCCGCAGATCGAGGAAGCGGCTGCCGTCTGAGCCGCACCACATGCCGCCGTCATGGACGGAGTTCACGGCACAGAGCTGTCGAGGGGTGCTGTATCAGGTCAGACGTCAGCACCTGCGTCTGCCACTGTGACCAGCTCGCTCGAAGTGTATCCCAAGCGGATCGAATAGGCTGGTTCGCTTGGGGTCTCATAGCGGAAGTATCCAAAACGGAGATTTCCAAACGAACCATCTCGACCGAAGCGGCTTCCGGCCGTCGGTCGAGGGCGTCGTGCCACCTCCTGAACGGCCGCGCTCGGGCATCCGGTCGAGATCTCACGACGACCGACCGGGGTCGAGAGCCGTCGGCTGAACGGGCTCTCACGTCAGACTGAGACACGACCGAGACTCAAACTGCCTTACCGCTCGGACGCGGACATCCTTCCGGCCGCCCCGCCGGGATCACTTCGCCGCAGGGCGCGTTGGCCCTGTCGTGAGTGGGGGCCGCGTCGCCGGCCGGGAGTTCGAGTTTCATGCCGCGCATCGTCCCGTCCCTCGACACGGCGCCGCGCGACAGCCTGCGCTACCTCCTGTCGACGGCCCTCGTCATCGCGGCCCTCTACGTCGGCTCCGAGATCTTCGTGCCGGCCGCCCTGGCGATCCTGCTGAGCTTCGTGCTGGCGCCCGGCGTGCGCCTGCTGCGCCGCTGCCACCTCGGCCGCGTGCCCTCGGTGCTGGCCATGACGGCGCTGGCCTTCCTGCTCATCGCGGGCTTCGGCGCGCTGCTGGGGCTGCAGCTGCGCGACCTCGCCGACTCGATGCCGCGCTACCAGTCGACGGTGCTGGACAAGGTCGAGGGCTTCCGCACCATGCTGTCGGGCGAGGGCATGGCGCGGTTCTCGGACTTCGCGTCGGGGCTGGCCGAGCACCTGAGGTCGGGCGCCGCGGGGGCGGGAAGCGCGGCGCAGCCGTCGGGCGGTAGCGCCGCGGCACCGCTGCCGGTGATCGTCGAGAAGCCGGCCGAGATGCCGATCGAGACGCTGGGCCGCTATCTCGCGCCGGCACTCCACCCGCTCGCCGTGGCCGGGCTGGTGGGGGTCTACGCGGTGTTCATCCTGCTCGGGCGCGAAGACCTGCGCAACCGGGCCATCCGCCTCTTCGGGGCCGGCGACCTCCACCGCTCGACCGCCGCCATCGACGACGCGGCCCGGCGCCTGAGCCACTTCCTGCTGACGCAGCTCGCGGTGAACACCGGCGATGGGTTGGCGATCGGCCTAGGCCTGTGGGTCATCGGCGAGCCGAGCGCCACCCTGTGGGGGATCGTCTTCGGCTGCCTGCGCTTCGTGCCCTACGTGGGCCCGCCGCTGGCCGCCCTGGCGCCCCTGGCGCTGGCGGCCGCCGTGGCGCCGGGCTGGTCGACCGTGCTCTGGACGGCAACCCTCTACGCGGCCGTGGAGGGCATCGTGGGGCAGGCCGTCGAACCGTTCCTCTACGGCCACAACACCGGCCTGTCGCCCCTGGCCGTGGTGATCGCCGCCACCTTCTGGACGGTGCTCTGGGGGCCCGTCGGCCTCGTGCTGTCGACGCCCGTCACGGTCTGCCTCGTGGTGCTCGGGCGCCACGTCGAGCCCCTGGCCTTCCTCGACGTGATGCTGGGCGACCGACCCGCGCTGGCGCCGCACGAAATCTTCTACCAGCGCCTCCTGGCCGACGACCCCGTCGAGGCGTCCGATCAGGCCGAGCGGCACCTGGGGGAGGAGATGTCGCTCGCCGGATATTACGACGAGGTGCTGCTGCCCGGCCTGCTGCTGGCCCAGGACGACGTCGCGCAGGGGCGGCTCGACGCCGAGCGCCAGCGGCGCATCGCGGCCTCGGCCGCGGAGGTCGTCGAGAACCTGTCGGAGGCTGCTGAAGCGCCGGGGCGCAAAGGACACGAGGTCAAGGGGCACGAGGGGAAGGCGCACGAGGCCGCGCCGCCGCTGCCCGAGCCCTGGGCGCGGCCCGGCGCGGTGCGCTGCGTCGGCGCCCGGGGACCGCTCGACGACGCCGTGGCGGGCGCCCTCGCCCAGATGCTCGTCCGCCAGGGGTTCGGGGCGGAAGCCGTGCCGCACGACATGCTGACCAAGGCGCGGATCGAGGGGCTCGACCTCGGCGGCGCGAAGCTCGTCGTCCTGTCCTGCCTCGACGGCGGCAGCGCGGCCTACCTGCGCTACGCGCTGCGCCGCCTGCACCGTCGCGACGCCGACGTGCCGATGCTGGTCGGCGCGTGGTGGCGCGGCGCCGCGGCCGGGCGGGAAGGTGCGGGCGATCCCGGCATTCCCCCGGTCGGGGACGACGCGGCCCAGGGCCGGGACGCCGTGTCGACCCTGGCGGACGCCGTGGCCTTCGCGAAGGGCATGGCCAGCCCGGTCGCACCCGAGGGCGTGCACGGTCCATCCTGAGGCGTCAAACCGCGGGTTCCGCGCTCAACCCGGTGTCGAGCGGCTCCCGGCCCCCTGCGAGTTCCGGGGCGGAGCCCCGGTCCGCGAGCGTGGTGGCGAGGCGGCTCGCCTGGAGGCGGATGTCCGGCACGGCGGTGATCTCCCAGAAGGTGCCGGCCGTGACGGGACCCATGGCGTAGAGGCGCGTCGAGGCCCGGCCCCCGGCGTCGCGGACCGCGCAGTCCGGCGTCACGTCGAGCCCGAGGCCGAGCGCGTCGGGCCGCCCCGCCCCGGTGGCGACGAGATCCCGCAGCACGGGGTTGTCGCTCTGCGCCACGTCGGCCGCGCGCCCCCGGCACTCGAACACGGCCGCGGCCTCGACTCTCTCCGTGCCGCCGCCCCGCCGGTCGACCTCGACCGTGACGCCGCCCGGGCGCGACACGAAGCCCGAGGTCCGGCCGGGCAGCACGCGGAGCTGGCCGGACGCCCGCGCGGCCGCGCGC
>CAXTFP010000052.1:0-10740 GCA_964243135.1 uncultured Lichenihabitans sp. | reverse complement strand
TGCAAGCGCCACGGCGAACGCGCGCGTGATGAGAGCGATCTCGATGCCAAGATCATCGACTACGTGATCTGACCGACGGCGCCCACGGCGAGCGGCGCCGAAAGCATCTCCTCACGTCGACTTCGATCAGTGTGAGTCGCCGATCGTGTTTTATGTGACGGACGATCAATCGCTGCCGTGCAATGCGGCTTTTCATGCAGTCCGATCCGGCTTTGACCTGGCAGCGCCAGCCCGATCGTCACCGTCCCCCCTTCACCGGCAATATCGACTTCCTGGCATTTTAATGGGGAGAGGAGGCGCGGGACCAGACCGATGCCGGTGAGGGCCTGACGGGCGTCGGGAGAGGGAAGGAGCACCGGTCGAGGCCGATAGTCGATAAAAACAATAGACATTCACCTCGCGGCAGCGTAGGTTTTCCGTGCATCTTCGGGTGCAGCCCTTTCAGGGGCGACTTCCTTCCAGGACTCAGGCCGCTCGCCGCGAGGTGGGCGGCCTCTTTCGTTCCCCGCTACGTCCGAGCCTCGACGAAAGCCAGCGCGATCGAACAGGCGGCGAGGACACGGAGGCTGCGGGTGGTCGACAGAGCAACCCGATGATGAGCGACGTCGGATAGAGGGACCACGCCCGCCGATGATAGTTCTGCCGGCTGAGCCCACATGCAGCATTTATCGCGTGGATCCCCGGCCTGACGAGCCTGCCATGGAGGCTTCTCGCCATTGACCGCCTGCGTCGACCGCATTAGTCTATATAATGAATAGATTTATGGGTCTCCGAATGGCATCATCCCCGCGACTCGACGGCCTCCCTGCCCCATCGGCGCTGGGCCGCCCGGCCCGCCGCCTCGCCTGCCTCGCCGTGGGGGTCGCGCTGGCCGCATTCCACCCGCGACCCGCTCTGGCCGACGACGCGGCGCGTGGCGGTACGATCCGCTACGGCCACGAGCAGGAGCCGCCCTGCCTCTACGGGTCCTGGATCCAGCAATGGTATCTGCAGAGGCAGTTCAGCGATGCGCTCGTGTCGCAGGACGCCGGCGGAAAGTTCGTCCCCTGGCTCGCGACGTCCTGGACCATCTCGGACGACAAGACCGTGTACACGTTCGAGCTCAAGCCGGACGTGAGGTTCACGGACGGGACCTCGCTCGATGCCCAGGCGGTCGTCGACAACTTCGACAACTGGCTGTCGGTCGACCCCGACAGGCGCAACAACGCCGCGACGCTCTACATCAAGGACGTCTTCAAGTCGGCGCGAGCCACCGGGCCCCTGTCGGTCCGCGTCGAGCTGTCCAAGCCCTACCAGCCGCTGCTGACCGTGCTGTCGCAGGCCACTCTCGGGATCCTGTCGCCGACCGCCATCAAACGCGGGGCTCGGGCCAATTGCGAGCAGCCCGTGGGGTCCGGCCCCTTCGTGGTCGAGAAGTGGAACCACGGCCAGAACGTCGTCTTCAAGCGGAACCCCGACTACAATTCGGCGCCGGCCAATGCCCGGCACCAGGGGCCGGCCTACGTGGACGGGCTCGTCTGGAAGTTCCTGCGCGATCCGACGTCGCGCTACGGCTCGCTGCAGACGGGCGAGTCGGACGTGATCTACGACGTGCCGGCCGTCGACTGGGCGGATGCCAGGCAGCATTTCGACGTCGCCCAGCACCTGACGGGAGGCACGCCGCAGCGGCTGCAGCTGAACACCGGGATCGCGCCGTTCGACGATATCCGCGTCCGCCAGGCCTTCGCCCTGGCGGCGGACCGGAGGAAGGCCGTGGAGGCGGTCTATCAGGGTGCCCTGCCGTTCGCCGGCAATCCGGTGCTCGGCCCGAGCGCGGCCGACTATCGGGCCGACCTCGCCGACAGCTACGCCTTCGATCCGGACCGTGCCAACAAGCTGCTCGACGACGCCGGCTGGACGGCGCGCACGGAGGACGGCGTCCGCACGAAGGACGGCAAGCCGCTGACGGTCCGCATGGTCTACGGCGCGGGCGACTTCGTCACCCCGGACGCCGCGCAGGCCTTGGAGATCATCCAGGCGCAGGTGCGCGACGTCGGATTCGACATGCAGTTCACGCCCATCACTCTGTCGGAATTCTACGCCGGCACGCACCGCGGCCCGAACGACTACGACGTCCAGCCCGCATATTGGACGGCGTCCTCGGCCGAGGTGTTCAAGATCTCGTGGAAGCCTGACGTGGGCGGCAAGGCGAACGTCAACAATCCGTCGCGCTTCCAGCCGCCGGACGTCTGGTCGCTGATTCAGGAGGCCGACCAGACGTTCGACGATGCCAAGCGCAAGGCGCTCTACGGACAGGTCCAGAAGATCATCACCGACAGCGCCGCCGTGGTCGGCTTCATCCCGCTGCCGACGACGCTCGCCTCAAACCCGAAGCTCAAGGGCGTCGCCAACGCGGACGGGGGGGGCGAACCCGTCTTCTACGACGCCTATTTCGCCCGATGAGCGCCGTTGCGGCCGCGGCCGCGGCGCCCTCGGGCGCGGGCCGGATCGCGGCGACGGCGTTCCGCCGCTTGCTGGCCGGCGTCGGCGTCCTGTGGGCGGCCGCGACCTTCACCTTCGTGGTGCAGGCGTTGCTGCCGGGAGACCGCGCGACCCTGATCATCAATCAGGCGGCCGGCAATCTCACCGATTCCACGTCCGCCGAGATCGCGGCCGTCAACGCCAAATATGGCTTCGACGTCCCGCTCTGGGCGCAGTACCTGCGATACATCGGAGGCCTCGCACGGGGCGACCTCGGCACCTCCTACCAGCAGCACAAGCCGGTGCTCGACATCGTGGCCGCGCAGATCTGGCCGACGGTCGCGCTCACCCTGACCTCGCTCGCGGCGGCCTGGGCCGTCGCGCTCGTGCTGACCGTGGCGGCCGCGGGACGCGACGGCTTGGTCGCGCGCCTGTTCGGGACGCTGCAGATCGTGCTCGCGACCCTGCCGCCCTACTGGCTCGGCACCATCCTGCTCGTCGTCTTCGCGGTGCAGCTCCGGATCTTCCCCGTGGAAGGCGGTACCAGCCTTGCGGGGCTGGTGCTGCCCACGACGTCGTTGGCGCTGCCGCTCGCCGGCTTCCTCGGCCAGGTGCTCCAGGACGAGTTCGCCCGCGTCCTGGAGCAGCCGTTCGTGCTGTCCGCACGGGCCCGCGGCATGGGGGACCTCGGCGTGCGCCTCCGCCACGTGCTGCGGCATGCGGCGCTGCCGGGCATCACGCTCTCGGGGTGGGCGGTGGGCCGCCTGTTCTCGGGCGCCGTCCTCATCGAGGCCGTGTTCGCCCGGCCCGGGATCGGCGGCGTCCTGGTCACGGCCACCCAGGCCCGCGACATCCCGCTGGTCTCGGGCATCGTCACCATCTGCGCGGCCCTCTACGTCGTGACCAACCTCGCGGTCGACTGGGCCTACGGCATCGTCGATCCCAGGATCAAAGCCTCATGAGCGTCGCCCACGCCATCCGAAGCGTCCCGCCCCTCGCCCGCCGCACGATCCTGCGGGGGGTGCGATGGCCGGCCGGCGTGGTCCTGTCGGGGATCGTCGTCCTGTTCTTCGTCGTCGCGGCCGTGTCGCCGGGGCTGTTGCAGACTCACGCCCCCTTCAAGACGGACCTGCCCGCGATCCTCCGGCCGCCGTCGCCGGCCCACTGGCTCGGCACCGACCAGATCGGCCGCGACACCTATTCGCGCATCGTGCAGGGAACCCGGCAGTCGCTCGCCATCGGGCTCGGCGCCACGGCGCTGAGCCTGACCGTGGCCATCCTGCTCGGCGTCTCGGCCGGCCTGTCGGGGCGGCTCGTCGACGGCGTGATCGGACGCTTCCTCGACGTGCTGTTCGCCTTCCCGCCGCTGTTCCTCGCGCTGCTCCTCGTCACCGTGTTCGGCACCAGCGTGACGACCGAGATCGTCGCGGTCGGGATCGGCACGGCCCCGGGCTACGCCCGGATGATCCGCGGGCAGGTGCTGGCCGTGCGCGGCTCGGGCTACGTCGAGGCCGCGCGGGTGCTGGGGCACGCGCCGTCACGCGTGGTCCGGCAGCACATCGTTCCCAACGCCATGCGGCCGTTGATCGCCATGACGACGCTCGGGGTGGGCCAGGCCATCGTGTGGGCCTCCGGACTCGCCTTCCTGGGCCTCGGCGTCGCGCCGCCCTCGCCCGAATGGGGCGCGCTGCTCGATGCGGGGCGCAACTACGTGGTGCGCGCGTGGTGGCTGGAGGTCATGCCGGGCCTGGCCATCGTGCTGTTCGCGCTCGCCGTCACGGTGCTGGGCCGCCACGTCCAGGACCGGCTCGAAGGGCGGCCGTAGGTGGCCGCGGACGTGTTGTCCGATCACCGCGCGCGCGATCTCCCGGCCACGGGGCCGGCCGGCGCAGCGCCGCTGTTCGAGGTGGACGGCCTTCGGGTCTCCTTCGGCCCGCCTGGACGAAGCACGCCGGTGGTGCGCGACCTGTCCTTCTCGCTCCGGCCGGGGCGATGCCTCGCGATCGTCGGGGAGTCCGGATCGGGCAAGACCGTCACCGCGCGGGCGCTCGTCGGGCTCGCCGGGCACCGAGCCGTGGTCCGGGCGCGGCGGCTCGCCTTCGAGGGGCGAGACCTGCTGGATCTGGCGGACCGCGACTGGCGCCGGCTGCGCGGCAAGGCGATCGGCTTCGTGCTGCAGGATGCCCTGGTGTCCCTCGACGCGCTCCGGCCGGTCGGCCAGGAGATCGCCGAAGCGTTGCGCCTCCACGGCGAGGGAGGCGACGCCGAGGAGCGCCGCGCGCGCGTGATCGACCTGCTCCGGCTGGTCGGCGTGCCGGATCCGGCCGTCAAGGCCCGCCAACTCCCCCACGAGTTGTCGGGCGGCCAGCGCCAGCGGGCCCTGATCGCCGCCGCGCTGGCGCTCGATCCCAAGGTGCTGATCGCCGACGAGCCCACGACCTCGCTCGACGTCACCGTGCAGGCCCAGGTTCTCGACGTCCTGCAGGAGGCACGGGCCCGCGGCAAGGCGCTGATCCTCATCAGCCACGACCTCGCGGTCGTGTCCCGCATGGCCGACGACGTGCTGGTGATGCGCGCCGGCGAGGCTATGGAGCACGGGGCCGCCGAGCAGGTGTTCGGCGACCCCCGGCACGACTATACGCGCCATCTCCTGCGCGCCGTGCCCTCGGCCCGCTCGCGCGGCGGAAAACTCGCGCCGCCTGCGGCGGCCCGGACCGCCCCGCTCTGGGCCAGGCCCGAGGGGACGCGCGCGGGGCCCGGCCCGCTCCTGCGCGCGGAGGGGCTGGTGAAGCGGTTCCGCGGGCCGGACCGGCTCGTCCGCGCCGTCGTCGACGACGTGTCCTTCGCGCTCGATGCGGGCGAGACCCTGGGCATCGTCGGTGAGTCGGGATCGGGAAAGTCGACCCTCGCCCGCATGGTCCTGGCGCTGGAGACGCCGGATGCCGGCACCGTGCATCTCGACGGGCAGCCGTGGTCGGCCGTCCCGGAGCGGGAGCGGCGTGCGCGGCGCCGCGACGTGGGCGTGATCTACCAGGACCCGCTGAGTTCCTTCGATCCGCGCTGGACGGTGGGCCGCATCCTCGACGACAGCCTGGAGGCGAGCGGTCATCCCCGCGATGCGCGCCGCCAGCGCGTCGGCGAGCTGCTCGGCCTCGTCGGGCTGGCCGCGGCCACCCGCGAGCGGCGCCCCCTCGACATGTCGGGAGGCCAGCGGCAGCGGGTCGCGATCGCCCGCGCCATCGCGCCGCGCCCCTCCGTCATCGTCTGCGATGAGCCGGTCTCGGCCCTGGACGTCTCGATCCAGGCGCAGGTTCTGGATCTCCTCGCCGACCTCAAGCGGCAGCTCGGCATGAGCTACCTGTTCATCTCCCATGACCTCGGCGTCGTGCACCACCTCAGCGACCGCGTGATCGTGATGAGGCAGGGGCGGGTCGTCGAGAGCGGGTCGGCCGACGACGTCTTCCTTCGCCCCCAGGCCGACTACACGCGGAGCCTCGTCGCGGCCGTGCCCCGCCTGCACCATCGGCCATAGAACGCGGTCGCTGGACCACGGCCTCCCCTGCGGACGGACGGTGGTGGAGCTGCAGCCGGCCCGAGCGCCGCGCGGTGGATGCTATTCGGCCGCCCGCCGTCGCGGCGTGAACGCGCCGCGATATCGAGCCGCCGGATGGCGCTCATCGAGGTGATCGCGGCCGAAGATCTTCGCCCGCAGCGTGCCGTCGGCGTAACGGCGCTTGGCGAGGCCGCGCTCCTGCAGCACCGGCAGCAGGTGCTCGGCGAATTCCTCGTAGCTGTCGGGGATCATCCAGTTGATCAGGTTGACGCCGTCGATGCCGGCCTGCTGCCACAGTTCGAGCTGGTCGGCGATGGCCTCGGGCGTCCCGACGAGGCGGGCATGGCGGCGGGCCGTCAGGCGACCGAGGTCCGCGACGGTGGGCTCGCGGTCCGGGACCGCCTTGCGCAGCCATTCGATGTGGCTCTGGCCGCCGTTCGTCCTGATGTCCTTGAGCAGGGTGTCGGGCGGCAGCGGGCGCCCGTCGTCCTGCGACACGCCGAGGTTGGCGTGGGCCAGGAAGGCGTCGGGGCTGAGATAGCGGTCGAGCTCCGCCTCCTTGCGGCGCGCCTCCTCCTCCGTGCGGCCCACCACGAAGGCGAACCCTTGGCAGAACTTGATGTCCTCGCGCCGCCGCCCCGCCCGCTCGGCGAGGTCGCGCGTCGCCGCGATGAGTTCGGCCGCGGCCTTGGGGTTCGGTGCGGCGATGAACTGCGCTTCGGCGTTGCGGGCCGCAAAGGCCCGCCCGGCCTGCGAGGATCCGGCCTGAAACAGGAACGGGGTGCGCTGCGGCGAGGGCGACGGCAGGTGCGGCCCCTCGACACGGTAGCGTTGGCCGACGTGATGGATCTTGTGGATGCGGCGGTGATCGGAGAAGATGCCCCTCTCGCGGTCCTTGAGCAGGGCACCCTCGTCCCACGAGCCCTCCCAGAGCTTGTAGACGACCTCCAGGTATTCGTCCGCCCAGGCGTAACGATCGTCGTGCTCGGTGAGCCGGTCGAGGCCGAAGTTGCGGGCGGCATTCTCCTGGGTCGAGGTGACGACGTTCCAGGCAATGCGTCCCTTGCTGATGTGGTCGAGGGTCGAGGCTCGCCGGGCGAACTCGAAGGGGTGGCATTGCAGCACGGAACTCGTGAAGGCGAGGCCGAGGTGCTCCGTGTTCACGGCGAGCGCGGAGAGCAGCACGGAAGGGTCGTTGCTCGGGATCTGCAGCCCTTCCCGGGCATTCACCTCGTAGTCCCCGCCCAATGGACCGTAGAGCCCGACGACGTCGGCGAAGAAGGCCGTGTCGAACAGGCCGGCCTCGAGCGTCCTCACCAGGTCGATCCAGACCCGCACGTCGTCAAAGTCCGCCTGACGGGCGTCAGGGTGTCGCCACAACCCATGCTGGATATGGCTGGCGGTGTTCATCACGAAAGCGTTGAACAGGAGTGCTGACATCAGGATGCCTATCGGGCAAGGGCGCCGCGTCGGCGCATTGTCTATTATATTAATAGACTATATTGGGTCCGTGTCGTCAAGGATGTTCCGACTTCGTACGCCGTGGTCGGCCTCAACGCTTCAGGTCACATGGACAAGCTTATCGCGCCGGCAGGAGGCATGGCTGAGCCGAAACGCGAGGGCTTCGGCGTCGAGCTCATCGTCCCGCAGGCCGAACACTTACCGGACCGTGCAGCGGATCTGGGACGCCCGCCGCCGTTCATGGCCGCGGTCCATGGCGCGCTGCGCGGGCTGGACGAACTGCCCGCGGGCGAGACCCTCCTGTGCTGCTCCCGGCCTCGCGGGCCGGTCGTACCGCACCTTTGACGAGGCACGACGACCGGACGGGGTCGCCGGGCGACGCGGGCCGGGGCCTGCGATGTCCTTGACGCTCATGGGCTGAGACGGCACCGCTGCGGGCGCATGGTGCACTTGCCAAGGTCGCCATCATGTCTATACATATACGTCGCAGGGACAGGGGCTGGGCGACGGGCTTGTTGGCTTCCGTCGAGCCGACCTCGCGGCTCAGGGCGTCGGGAGACCGGCCGAGTTCGACCACCGCATGGGTTTCAACGCGCCCGGTGCGCGCGTCTTCGAGGGAAACGTCCCATGACCCTGACACTCCACCCGGGCCGGGTCTCGCTCCAAGATCTCGAACGCATCTACCGCCGCGGCGAGGCGGCGCGGCTGGACGGGGGCTTCGATGCCGCCATCCGCCGAAGCGCCCTGCGCACCGCGGCCATCGCCGAGGGTGAGGCGCCCGTCTACGGCATCAACACCGGCTTCGGGAAGCTCGCCTCGATCCGCATCGCGCCCGGCGACGTCGCCACGCTCCAACGCAACCTCATCCTGTCGCACTGCTGTGGGCTCGGCGACCTCCTGGACGCCGACGTGGTGCGGCTCGTGATGGCGCTGAAGCTCGTGTCGCTCGGCCGCGGCGCCTCCGGCGTGCGGCCCGACCTCGTGCGGCTGATCGAGGCCATGCTCGACAGGGGCGTCGTCCCGGCCGTCCCGGGCCAGGGCTCGGTGGGCGCGAGCGGCGACCTCGCCCCGCTCGCGCATCTGGCGGCCGTGATGATCGGCGAGGGCGAGGCCTTCGTCGAGGGTACGAGGATGCCGGGCGCCGAGGCGCTGAAGCGCGCGGGGCTGGAGCCGGTGGTGCTGGCCGCCAAGGAAGGGCTCGCGCTCATCAACGGCACGCAGGTGTCGACGGCGCTGGCGCTGGCCGGCCTGTTCCGCGCCGCCCGCGCCCTTCGCACGGCCCTCGTCACCGGCGCGCTGTCCACCGATGCCGCGATGGGCTCCTCCGCCCCGTTCCACCCCGAGATCCACGCGCTGCGCGGCCACCGGGGGCAGATCGACGCCGGTGCGGCCCTGCGCGCCCTCCTCGACGGCTCGGCGATCCGCGCGAGCCACGTGGACGGCGACGAGCGCGTGCAGGACCCCTACTGCATCCGCTGCCAGCCGCAGGTCGCGGGCGCCTGCCTCGACCTCCTGCGGCAGGCCGCGCGCACGCTCGAGGTCGAGGCCAACGCCGTCACGGACAACCCGCTCGTCCTGTCGGACGGCGCCGTCGTGTCGGGGGGCAACTTCCACGCCGAGCCGGTCGCCTTCGCGGCCGACCAGATCGCCATCGCGGTCTGCGAGATCGGCTCCATCGCGCAACGCCGCATCGCGCTGCTCGTCGACCCGGCGCTGTCCTTCGGCCTGCCGGCCTTCCTGGCGAAGAAGCCGGGCCTCAACTCCGGCCTGATGATCGCCGAGGTGACGTCGGCCGCTCTGATGAGCGAGAACAAGCAGATGGCTCATCCGGCCTCGGTCGACTCGACGCCGACCTCCGCCAACCAGGAGGACCACGTGTCCATGGCCTGCCACGGCGCCCGCCGCCTCCTGCCGATGACCGGGAACCTGTTCGGCATCATCGGCATCGAGGCGCTGACGGCCGCGCAGGGAGTGGAGCTGCGCGGCCCGCTCCGAACGGGCCCGGAACTGCTGAAGGCGCTCGGCGCGATCCGGGGGACCGTTCGACCGCTCGACGAGGACCGCTACATGGCGGGCGACCTCGCAGCGGCCGCCGCCCTCGTGGCGGAGGGCGCGATCGAGGCCAGCATCTCGCCCGGCCTCCTGCCGAGCCTGGAGGGCGCGCTGTGAACCCCTTCGAGGTCGAGCGCGGCTCCTCGCCGGTCATCCTGGCCTTCCCGCACACGGGGACGCAGGTGCCGCCCGACATCCTCGACCGGCTGAACGGGGAGGGCCGCCGGCTGCGCGACACGGACTGGCACATCCACCGCCTCTACGACGGGCTGCTGCCGGGCGCGACGACCGTGCGGGCGACGTTCCACCGCTACGTCATCGACGCCAACCGGGATCCGGCGGGCGCCAGCCTCTACCCCGGCCAGAACACCACCGCCCTCGTGCCGGCCACCGACTTCGACGGCGCCCCGATCTGGCGGGACGGCGCCGAACCGGACGAGGCCGACGTCACGGATCGGATCGCGCGGTTCCACGCCCCCTACCACGCGGCGCTCGCCGCCGAGGTCGAGCGGGTGAGGGCCCTGCACGGGGTGGCGGTGCTCTACGACTGCCATTCCATCCGCTCCCGGATCCCCTTCCTGTTCGAGGGGACGCTGCCGGACTTCAACATCGGCACGGATGGCGGGCGGACCTGCGATCTCGCGGTCGAGCGCGCGGCCGTCGAGACCTGCGCGGCCGCGGGCGCCTACACGAGCGTCCTCAACGGCCGCTTCCGGGGCGGCTGGACGACGCGACACTACGGCCGCCCCGAGACCCGGGTCCACGCGATCCAGATGGAGCTCGCGCAGGTCTCGCATCTGGCCACGGAGGCGGCGCCCTTCGCGCTCGACGCCGCGAAGGCCGAGCCGCTCCGTGCCGTCCTCCGCGCCCTCCTGGGCCGCCTCGCCTCCGTCGCCGAAACCCTGAAGGACGTGCCATGAGCGATCCGCGCCACAACATCCGCACCATCCGGGCCGCGACCGGCACGGAGCTGTCGGCGAAGAGCTGGCTCACCGAGGCGCCGCTCCGGATGCTGATGAACAACCTCGACCCCGACGTCGCCGAGAACCCGAACGAACTCGTCGTCTACGGCGGCATCGGCCGCGCGGCGCGCACCTGGGACGACTTCGACCGCATCGCCGCGACGCTCCGGACGCTCGAAGCCGACGAGACGCTGCTCGTCCAGTCCGGCAAGCCGGTCGGCGTCTTCCGGACGCACGCGGACGCCCCGCGCG
>CAXTFP010000051.1:1714-10904 GCA_964243135.1 uncultured Lichenihabitans sp. | reverse complement strand
ATCCAGCGCAGCGAGACGCCGCAGTCCGGCTTCGGTGGCGCGCCGGTCGGCGGAGCGCAGCCGGGCCGGTTCGGCTTCGGCTCGGGCCTCGCGGCGGGCCTGCTCGGCGCGGGCCTGTTCGGCATGCTGGGCGGCGGCCACGGCTTCGGCCTGTTTCCGCTGCTGCTCATCGGCGGGCTGATCTGGTTCGCCTTCCGGGCCCTGCGCGGCCGGACGGCCGGACTGGCGGGCGGCACCATGTTCCGCGGCGGCCCGGCCTTCGGCCCCGCTCCCGCGGGCGCGGGGCCGGTGCCCGGCTTCGGGGCGAGGCCCGGCGCCCGGGCGGGCACGACGCCCATCACGGTCGAGCCGCGCGACTTCGATGCGTTCGAGAGCGCGCTGGTCGACATCCAGACCGCCTACGGCCGCGAGGACATGGCGGCGCTGGGCCGGCTCGTCACGCCCGAGATGCTGCGCAACTTCGACCGCGACCTCGGCGAAAACCGCGCGCGCGGCCTCCACAACGACGTCGCGGACCCGAAGCTGCTGCAGGGCGACCTCGCCGAGGGCTGGCGCGAGGGCGCGGCCGACTATGCCACCGTGGCGATGCGCTTCAGCCTGCGCGACATCACCGTCGAGCGTGCCACGGATCGCATCGTGTCGGGCGACCCGGCGCGGCCCGTCGAGAGCACGGAGCTGTGGACGTTCCGACGCGACCGCGGCGGCCCGTGGCTGCTCTCGGCCATCCAGCAGGGCCGCTGATCCGTCACGCCGCGAGAGGAGGTCACGCCTCGAGGGGAGTCCACCCGGCGCGTTCGGCCGGCAACAATCCATCGCGGCGGCACGTTCGCCGCCCGATGAGCGTGGGCGAGGGGCGATGCCGAGACAGGATCCGCACGACTGGATGTGGGCGCAGGCCGTAGCCATGCTGGCCCGCGCCGAGCGCACCGAACGGTCTCAGGGCCAGACCTCCGAGCCGCGCCGCGCCCCGAAACCTGCCTCGTGGACGCCCGCGGTCGACGTGATCGAGACCGGGCTGGCCGTGATGATCCTGGTGTCGCTTCCCGGCGTGGCGCCTGAGGCTGTCGAGGCCGTGCTGGAGGACGGCGCCGTCGTGGTGTCGGGCCGCCGCACCCTCCCGCCCGAGCTGCAGACCGCGGTGATCCACCGGCTGGAGCTGCCCATGGGTCGGTTCGAGCGCCGCATCCCCATCCCGCCCGGCCGATACGACGGCGTGCGCCGCGATACCCGCGACGGATGCCTGCTGATCAGCCTCCACAAGGCGTGACGATCATGTCCCCCATCGACGACATCCCGTCCGCGGAAGGCCCCTCCGCCGAGGGCGGTCCGCGCTCCTCCGTCTTCGAAGTGTCGGCCGAGGCCGCCCCCGCCGGGGCCGCGACCTCCGCCCGGGATCCTGCGGCCGCGGCGGCCGACAGGGGACCCGACACGCTCATCATCCTGCCCGTGCGCGACATGGTGCTGTTCCCCGGCACGGTGTTCCCCATCGCGCTCGGCCGCGACCGCTCGATCGCCGCGGCCCAGCAGGCCGTGCGCGAGGAGAAGCAGGTCGGCGTGCTGATGCAGCGCGACCCCGCCAAGCAGGACCCCGCCGCGGGCGACTTCCACAGCTTCGGCACCGTGGCCAACGTGCTGCGCTACATCTCCACGCCCGACGGCCAGCACCACATCGTCGTCCAGGGCGAGGCGCGGTTCCAGGTCGAGGGCTTTCTGCACGAGCAGCCCTTCTTCCGGGCGAGCGTGCGGACGATCGCCGAGCCCGAGCAGCGCTCGCCCGACATCGAGGCGCGCTTCATCAACCTGAAGCGCATGGCGCTCGAAGCCCTGCAGCTCCTGCCGCAGGCGCCCTCCGACCTCGTGGGCGCCGTGGGCAACGCCACGAACCCATCGGTGCTGACCGACCTCGTGGCCGCCTACCTCGACTTCGAAGCGGAGCGCAAGCAGGAGCTGATCGAGACCATCGATCCCGTGGCCCGCATGGGGAAGGTGACGGAGATCCTGGCCCATCGCCTCGAAGTCCTGCGCCTCACGGCCGAGATCAGCCGGCAGACGCGGGCGACCTTCGACGATCGCCAGAAGGAGGCCGTGCTGCGCGAGCAGATGGCCGCGATCCAGCGCCAGCTCGGCGAGGGCGACGCCGGCCGGGGCCCGGAGGTGGAGGAACTCGGTGCGGCCATCGCCAGGGCCGGCTTGCCGGCCGACGCCGAGGCCGCGGCCCGCAAGGAGCTGCGCCGCTACGAGCGCTCGTCCGACGCCTCGCCCGAATCCGGCATGATCCGCAGTCACCTCGACTGGATGGTGGAGCTGCCCTGGGCCCTGCCCGACGAGGCCCCGATCGACATCGCCGAGGCCCGCCGCGTGCTCGACGAGGACCATTTCGGCCTGGCCAAGATCAAGCGCCGCATCGTGGAATACCTCGCGGTCCGCAAGCTCGCGCCCGGCGGCAAGGCGCCCATCCTGTGCTTCTCGGGCCCGCCCGGCGTCGGCAAGACGTCGCTCGGCCAGTCGATCGCCCGCGCCATGGGCCGGCCCTTCGTGCGCGTCAGCCTCGGCGGCGTCCACGACGAGGCCGAGATCCGCGGCCACCGCTCGACCTATATCGGCGCCCTGCCTGGCAATATCGTCCAGGGCCTGCGCAAGGCCGGCGCCCGCAACTGCGTGATGATGCTGGACGAGATCGACAAGATGGGCCGCGGCATCCAGGGCGACCCCTCGGCCGCCATGCTGGAGGTGCTGGACCCCGAGCAGAACGCCACCTTCCGCGACAACTACATCGGCACGCCCTTCGACCTGTCGCGCGTGGTCTTCATCGCCACGGCCAACATGCTGGACACGATCCCCGGCCCCCTGCGCGACCGCATGGAGATCATCCAGCTCGCCGGCTACACCCAGGCCGAGAAGCTCCAGATCGCCCGGCGCTACCTCGTGAAGCGCCAGCTCGACGCCAACGGGCTGAAGCCCGAGCAGATCGACCTCGGCGACGACGCGCTGCGGGCGGTGATCGGCGACTACACGCGCGAATCCGGCGTGCGCAACCTCGAGCGCGAGATCGGCGCGGTGCTGCGCCACACCGCCGTCCGCATCGCCGAGGGGGGCGACGCCGCGGTGCGGGTCGCGCCCGAGGACCTCGCGGCCATCCTCGGCGGGCCGCGGTTCGAGAGCGAGGTGGGGATGCGTACCGGCGTGCCGGGCGTCGCCACGGGGCTGGCCTGGACGCCGGTCGGCGGCGAGATCCTGTTCATCGAGGCGACGCGCTCGGCCGGCCGCGGCGGCCTGACGCTGACAGGGCAGCTCGGCGACGTGATGCGCGAAAGCGCGCAGCTCGCCCTGAGCCTCGTCAAGAATCGCGCCGGCGCGCTCGGCATCGACCCGAAGGGGTTCGAGGGCCAGGAGATCCACGTCCACGTGCCGGCCGGCGCCACCCCGAAGGACGGCCCCAGCGCCGGCGTCGCGATGACCATGGCGCTGGTGTCGCTGATGACGGGCCGCCCGGTGCGCCACGACACGGCCATGACGGGCGAGGTGTCGCTGCGCGGCCTCGTGCTCCCGGTGGGCGGCATCAAGGAGAAAGTGCTGGCCGCCGCGGCCGCGGGGCTGACCCGCGTGATGCTGCCGGCCCGCAACCGCCGCGATTACGACGACATCCCCGAGGACGTCCGCTCCGCCCTGCACTTCACCTGGCTGGACCGCATCGACGACGCCGTAGCGGCGGGGCTGGAGCCGGCGGCCGAGGGCATCGAGACCGACCGCGCCGCGTGACGGGCGACCGGCTTCCGCTTTCGCGACCGTGTCGGAACGGAGCCTCGATGGCGTCACGGCGGCGATCCTTGGCATCTTAAGACTTCGCCTTTTATGGCGAGCGTCGCGCTGATACGGGCCATGCGCTGAGGTGCGCCGAAACATGAGGAGCGGGGATGCACCGCATCGCTATCTAGGCTATTTTTCCAGGGTATGGAGGGGTCACACCATGAACGACGCGATCCGTGTGTCTTCGACGGAGTTCGGCCGGGAGGTCGATCGCTACGAGGATGCTGCCCTGCACCATCCCGTCATCGTGACCCGCGATGGGCGCGACAGGACCGTGCTGCTCTCGGCCGACGAGTATCGCCGCCTGAAGCGACGCGACAGGCGGGCGATGGCCACCACGGATCTGCCTCAGGAGCTGGTCGAGGCCATCAGGGCCGTGAGGATGGATCCGTGCCACGATCACCTCGATGATCTCCTGGTTGACTGGATGCCGTGAGGCTGCCGAAACCGGAAGCCGGACTCGTCATCCGCTATTCCTACCTGTGGCTGCGCGAGTATCGGCAAGGGCGTGAGGAGGGTTCGAAAGACAGGCCCTGCGCCATCGTGATCGTGTGCCACGACAGTGGTGAGGCAACGCAGGTCGTCGTCGTCCCCGTCACGCATCAGCCACCTGAACGTGAAGCCCAGGCGCTCGAACTGCCTCCGTCGATCAAGCGCCATCTCGGCCTCGATGCGGAACGGTCCTGGGTGATTTTGTCGGAGAGCAACCTTTTCGATTGGCCGGGGCCTGATCTACGTCGGATCGGAGACCGCGACGACGATTCGGTGGCCTATGGTGTCCTGCCCCCTCGCTTCTTCGCCGAGGTTCGCCGTCGCTTCCTCGCCGTGGAGACGGCCGGCAGGGCCAAGCGCGTCCCACGCAGCGAGTGACGATCGACGGCCGGACCCGTCCTGCCCCTTCTGGCCGTCTTGCCCGCCGGGTGGGGCGTGGTACACCGCCACCTCATCAGGACGCGGCGGCTCTGCCGGCGCCCCGGACGACGAGGACGACCATGAGCACCAGCGCAACCGACGCCCGCCTCGGCGAGGTCACGCAGCGCATCGCCCTGCGCAGCCGCGACGCCCGCTCCCGCTACCTCGACCGCCTCGCCGCCGCCGCCGAGGCCGGCCCCCGCCGCGCCCGTCTCGGCTGCGCCAACCAGGCCCACGGCTTCGCAGCCTGCGGGGTGGGCGACAAGGCGATGCTGCGCTCGGGCGCCGGCGCCAACCTCGCCATCATCACGGCCTACAACGACATGCTGTCGGCGCACCAGCCCTACGAGGGCTACCCCGAGATGATCCGGCGCACGGCCCGCGAGGCCGGCGGCGTGGCGCAGGTGGCGGGCGGGGTGCCGGCCATGTGCGACGGCGTCACCCAGGGCGAGGCCGGCATGGAGCTGTCGCTGTTCTCGCGCGAGGTGATCGCGCTGTCGACCGCCGTGGCCCTGTCGCACCAGACCTTCGACACCTCGGTCTACCTCGGCATCTGCGACAAGATCGTGCCGGGCCTCGTCATCGGGGCCCTGTCGTTCGGGCACCTGCCGGCCGTGTTCATCCCGGCCGGCCCGATGACCTCCGGCCTGCCGAACGACCAGAAGGCCAAGATCCGGCAGCTCTTCGCCGAGGGCAAGGTCGACCGCGCGGCGCTGCTCGAAGCCGAGGCCGAATCCTACCACGGCCCGGGCACCTGCACGTTCTACGGCACGGCCAACACCAACCAGATGATGATGGAGATCATGGGGATGCACCTCCCCGGCGCCTCCTTCGTCAACCCGAACACGCCCATGCGCGACGCGCTGACGGCCGAGGCGGCGCGGCGCGCCCTTGAGATCACGGCGCTCGGCAACGATTACACGCCGCTCGGGCGCATGCTCGACGAGCGGGCCTTCGTCAACGGCATCGTGGGGCTGCACGCCACCGGCGGGTCGACCAACCACACGCTGCACATCGTGGCCATGGCGGCGGCGGCCGGGATCCGGCTCACCTGGCAGGATTTCTCCGACCTCGCCGAGGCGGTGCCGCTGCTGACCCGCGTCTACCCCAACGGCAAGGCGGACGTGAACCACTTCCACGCCGCGGGCGGCATGGCCTACGTGATCCGCGAGTTGCTCGGCGCCGGGCTGCTGCACCGCGACGTGATGACCGTCATGGGCCATGGCCTCGATGCCTACACGCGCGAGCCCGCGCTCGGCTCCGAGGGCGAACTCGCGTGGCGCGACGGCCCGCAGCGGAGCGGCGACGAGACGGTGCTGCGCGGCACGGCGGCGCCGTTCCACGCCACGGGCGGGCTGCGGGTGCTCGACGGCGCGCTCGGCCGCGCCATCCTCAAGACGTCGGCCGTGTCGCCCGAGCGCCACGTCATCGAGGCGCCGGCCCGCGTGTTCCACTCGCAGGAGGAGTTGCAGCGCGCCTTCAAGGCGGGCGAACTCACCGGCGACATGGTGGCGGTGGTGCGGTTCCAGGGCCCGAAGGCCAACGGCATGCCGGAGCTCCATAAGCTCATGCCGCCGCTCGGCGTGCTGCAGGACCGCGGCCACCGCGTGGCCTTGGTGACGGACGGGCGCCTATCGGGCGCCTCCGGCAAGGTGCCGGCCGCCATCCACGTCACGCCCGAGGCGGCCGAGGGGGGCGATATCGCCAAGGTGCGGGACGGCGATCCGATGCGCATCGATGCCAACACCGGCCGGCTCGACGTGCTGGTGCCGGCCGAGGAGTGGGACGCCCGCGAGCCCGCTTTCTGCGACATGGAGGACTCGCACTGGGGCTGCGGCCGCGAGCTCTTCGCTCCCTTCCGCGCCGCCGTGGGCCGCGCCGACACGGGCGCGACGATCTTCGGCTGAGCCGCCGACCTCCACGGGGAGGTGCGACGGCGGTCGGATCGTCACTCCGCCTCCCCGTCGACCACGCGCTTCGCCACCGACACGGGAAAGCCCGCCCGCGCCAGGGCGCGAATGTCTCGGTCGCGGTAGGGCTCGCGCACGCCGGGTCGGTAGGGGCCGAGGCGCTTCCGCTGCGCGAGCCGCGCCGCCTGCGCGTCCGCGTCGAGGTCGACCGCCTCGGCGAGGCCCTCCCCGCCCGCGTCGATGTCCTGGCGCTGCAGCTCGACCCTGATGCGCCACGCCGGCCACCCCTTGCGGGCCAGCGCCGCGGCGCGTCCCCGGCCGTAGGCCGCGTCGTCGAGCAATCCCGCCCGCGTCAGGCGCTCCACGACGGCGTCGATCATCGCCCGCACCTCGGCCGGCTCGGGCACCGGCGCGTCGCGCAGCTCGCAGCGGCGCCGGATCTTGCGCTCCAGCACCTCGCGCAGGCGCGCCGTCGAGGCGGAATAGCGCGCGAGGTAGTAGCTCGCCATGCGCATCAGCGCCTCGGGCGTGACGCCCGGCTTGGCCGGCCGGCCGCCCGGCGCGGGCCCGTCGGGGACGTCATCCCAGAGCACGGGTCCCCCGTCGGCATCCTGGTTCGGGATGGCGCGGTCCTTCACGGGAGCCACGCCGGACGGCGCGGAGCGGTCATGTCCCCGATCCCCCTCAGCCCGCGGCCTGGGCCTCGCCGATGAGGCGCGACACGGTGCGCTCCAGCGGCACGCGCCAGTCCGGCAGGGCGATGCCGTAGGCGCGCCGGAGCTTGGCGCAGTCGAGCCGGGAGTTGGCGGGGCGCCGCGCCTGGGTCGGGAACTCGGCCGTTGTGATGCGCTTCACCGCCGCCGAGGGACCGCCCCGCGCGCGCGAGGCCGCGAAGACGGCCTCGGCCACGTCGGCCCAGACGGCCTCGCCCCCCGCCGCCATGTGGAACACGCCCGTGAGCGCCTTGTCCTCGGGCTCGGCCGCCATCCGGGCCGCGACGCCGAGCAGCGTCGTGGCGATGTCGAGCGCGGAGGTCGGGCAGCCGTGCTGGTCGGCCACGACCGCGACCTCGGGCTTGGTGCCGGCGATGCGCAGCATAGTGCGGACGAAGTTGGCCCCGTAGGGCGCGTAGACCCAGGCGGTGCGCAGGATGGCGTGGCGCGCGGTGGCCGCGGCCACCGCGCGCTCGCCGGCGAGCTTCGAGCGCCCGTAGGCGCCGAGCGGGCCGGTCGGGTCGTCCTCGACGTAGGGCGCGGCTTTGGAGCCGTCGAACACGTAGTCGGTCGACACCTGCAGCACCGGCACGCCCAGCGCGGCCGCGGCACCTGCGACCGCGCCCGCGCCCGCACCGTTGATCTGCTCCGCGAGCTCGGGCTCGCTTTCGGCCTTGTCGACCGCCGTGTAGGCGGCCGCGCTGATCACCGCGTCCGGCCGGGCGGCGCGGATCGCGGGCTCGACGGTCGAGGGATCGGCGAGGTCGAGGTCCGGGCGGCCGAGGAGCAGGATCTCGTGGCCGTGGCGCCCGCCGATCTCGGCGAGCGCGCGGGCCACCTGCCCGTGTCGTCCGGTGACGGCGATGCGCATGGTCAGCCCGCCTTTCCGGCGCCGAGGCCCAGCCGCTCGCCGGAATACACGCCCTCGCGCAGCGGCCTCCACCACCACTCATTGTCGAGGTACCAGCGCACCGTGCGGCGGATGCCGCTGGCGAAGTCCTCGCGCGCGCGCCAGCCGAGCTCGGTTTCGAGCTTGGTGGCGTCGATGGCGTAGCGCTGGTCGTGGCCCGGCCGGTCGGTCACGAAGGTGATGAGGTCGCGCCGGGGCGTCGGCCCGGGCCGGAGCTCGTCCAGCACGTCGCAGATGGTCTCGACGACGTCGAGGTTGGTGCGCTCGTTGCGGCCGCCGACGTTGTACTTCTCGCCGAGCCGGCCGGCCGTGAGGATCGTCCACAGGGCGCGGGCATGGTCCTCGACGAACAGCCAGTCGCGGATGTTGTCGCCCCGGCCGTAGACCGGCAGCGGCTTGCCGTCGAGGGCGTTGAGCGTCACGAGAGGGATCAGCTTCTCGGGGAAGTGGAACGGCCCGTAGTTGTTGGAACAGTTGGAGATCACCACCGGCAGCCCGTAGGTCCGCATCCAGGCCTGGGCCAGGTGGTCGGAGGCCGCCTTCGAGGCCGAATAGGGTGAGGACGGATCGTAGGGCGTCGTCTCCTCGAACAGGCCGTCGGCGCCCAGCGAGCCGTAGACTTCGTCGGTCGACACGTGGAGGAAGCGGAAGGCCGTCTTCCCGGCCTCGTCGAGCCCGGACCAGTGGGCGCGGGCCGCCTCCAGCAGCGTGAAGGTGCCGACGATGTTGGTCTCGACGAAGTCCTTCGAGCCCGTGATGGAGCGGTCGACGTGGCTTTCGGCCGCGAGGTGCATCACGCCCTCCGGGCGGAACTCGGCGAAAAGCCGGTCCATCGCGGCGCGGTCGACGATGTCGGCTCTCGCGAAGCGGTAGTTGGGCAGGTTCGAGACCGGCCGCAGGCTTTCGAGGTTGCCCGCGTAGGTGAGCTTGTCGACGTT
>CAXTFP010000051.1:0-1704 GCA_964243135.1 uncultured Lichenihabitans sp. | reverse complement strand
GGCCGAGCCGATGAAGCCGGCGCCGCCGGTGACGAGGACGCGCTTCAACGGTGGGCCTCATAGGTGAAGACGGGGGGCAGGTCGGCGAGCTTCGGCTGGCGGGTGTCCTTGTCGGACAGCAGCGCCGCGCCGGGCTCGACCGGCCAGGGGATGCCGAGGGCGGGGTCGTCCCAGGCGATGCCGCCGTCGTCCGCCGCGCTGTAGAAGTCCGTCACCTTGTAGGCGATCATGCTGTCGGGCTCGATCGTGCAATAGCCGTGGGCGAAGCCGGGCGGCACCCAGAGCTGGTCACCCTCCTCGGCCGTGAGCACCGCGGAGACGTGCTGCCCGAAGGTCGGGGAGCCGGTGCGGATGTCCACGGCCACATCGTAGATGGCGCCCTTGAGCGCCCGCACGAGCTTGCCCTGCGCGGTCGGCGGGCGCTGGAAGTGGAGGCCCCGCACGGTGCCCTTCTGCGCCGACAGGGCCTCGTTGTCCTGCACGAAGCGCGCCTCGCCGACCTCGCGGCGGAAGGCGCGGTCGCTGAAGCTTTCGACGAAATAGCCGCGCGCGTCGCCGTGGCGCTTCGGCCGCAGCAGGGCGACGTCGGATATGGCCAGCCTCGTCACCTGCATCGTCGGGATCTCCGCCGCGGCCCTGTTCCCGCCGCCCGCTGCCCCTTACACGAGGACGCGGCACGCCGCACGCCCCGATCATCCGGCGAGACCGGCGTGGCGAATCATCACGCGTCGCGGCCATGCTGCTTCAACCCGACGGGTGCGGCAAGGGCGTCGCCTTCGCGCCTCCGGTCCGTCATCACAACGTCATGGACGGGGGCCGAAGGTCGTCGGCGGGGGATGCGGGCGGATGATCGGGGCGAAGCGGCACATGTCGGATCCGGAGGTGTCGACGCCCTCCTCGACGCCGCTGATCGCCGCGCTGATCGAGGCCATGCCCGAGCCCGTGCTGGCCGTCGCGGGCGACGGCCGGGTGGTGGCGGCCAACCGGCACGCGAAGGGCGTGCTGCCGGCCTTGAAGGTCGGGGGCAACCTCGCCCTGGCGCTGCGCGACCCCGACATCCTGGACGCCGTCGACCGCGTCTTCGGCTCGGGGCAGACCGAGCAGGTGTCCTGGCGCGACCGCGTGCCGGTGGAGCGGGCCTTCGACGTCACGGTGGCGCCGCTCGACCGGCCCGACGAGGACCGGGCGCTGGTGCTGACCCTGCGCGACCTCACCGAGGCCCTGCGCGTCGAGCGCATGCGGGCCGACTTCGTGGCCAACGCCAGCCACGAGCTGCGCACGCCGCTGGCCTCGCTCCTCGGCTTCGTCGAGACGCTCCAGGGGCCGGCCCGCGAGGACCCGCGGGCGCGCGACCGCTTTCTCGCCATCATGGCCGACCAGGCGCGGCGCATGGCGCGGCTGATCGACGACCTCCTGTCGCTGTCGCGCATCGAGCAGCACCTGCACCTGCGGCCGGACAAGCCCGTCGATCTGGCGCTGGCGGTGCGCCACGTCGCCGAAACCCTGGCGCCCCTGGCGGCCGAGAACGGCGTGGCGCTGGCCGTCGAGGCCCCGGGCCCCGTCGTGGTGGCGGGCGAGCGCGACGAACTCGTGCGCGTGGCCGAGAATCTCATCGAGAACGCCATCAAATACGGCTCCGAACGGGCGGAGCGCTCCGCCGGAGCGGTGGCCGGGCCCGCCCTGGCGCGCGTCGCAGTGCGGGTC
>CAXTFP010000050.1:0-10933 GCA_964243135.1 uncultured Lichenihabitans sp. | reverse complement strand
TGTTCAGCTCCCGTTCCGTGTCCTTCGGAGAACAGAACCTAAACGGGGGAGGGTCAACGAGGCGTTAATCGCCGAGCGGCGGTCTCACGCTCCTCGGTGTCATACCGACGGCGGCGCTCCTCCACCCCTCCTCATCCTGAGCAGGCCCGAAGGGCCGTGTCGAAGGACGAGAGGCGCCCTCCGCGCGGGAGCGGGCCGCTCGTGCGTCCTTCGACACGGGTCCTGCGGACCCTGCTCAGGATGAGGCAGGTAGAGGAAGGAGTTCGACCCTCAATCGTCGTCCGCCTGGCTCCGGGGAGCGTCCCGCAGGGCGACAAGTTCGACTTGCGGGTCCTTCGCGGTCGAGACCAGGACGATGTGCCCGTCCGGACGGAGTTTCGGCTTGGAGCAGGACGGGTGTTTGGTGTCCGACCCGCTCCCTTGGCACAGGACGCCTTTGTTGAATGTCCACCAGCCGACGTTGATGGGGATGCCGTCCTGCCGGTAGGCGTCGCTCGGCATCGCGAAGTCGATCCTGACGCCGTTTTCGGCGAAATAGTAGAGATGCTCGCCCTCGTCGGAACCCGGCACTCTCTTCAGGTAGCCCCTGGAGCGATCGAAGAGGTCCGGATGGGCCGCCCGCCGCTGGGGCTTGGGGCTCTGCCCGTCGCCCGTGGGTCTACGTGGGCCATCGGCCTTGTCCAGCACGGGGATGTAGGCCGGGAAGTCTCGGACGTTGCCCTTGACGATGCGGCTCCAATGGTCGTTGCGGAGCAGCAGGTAGCCGATCGTCAGGTCCTTGGCGGCCTCGCTCGAACATTTGCGGACGCGAATCACGTCGCAGGCGATCTTGCCGTCGCCGTGGCCCTCCGAGCTGCACAGGACGGACAGCTTGGGGTTCCACGGCCTCACGACGATCGACGCCGCCCCGAACGTCCCCCACCAGCCGCGCGGGGCGAAGTACAGCGCCGGATGCGCGCCTCCCTCGTCGACGGCATCGGCGACCGTGTTGCCGGACAGGAAGGCCGCCGCCTCGGGCCCCGTCAGTTCGACGGAGGGACAGGGCGGCGCGAGTGGCGGCGCGCCGTCCCCCCCAGCGGACGCGTTCGCCGCGCCGCCGGAGCCTCCGGCCCGACCCGCCTGGCCAGACCCTCCTGCCCCTCCGGATGCGCCGCTTCCGCCGCCCGCGCCGCCGCCACCGGCGCCACCACCGCCTCCTCCACCCTCGGAACCGCCGCCGCCGGAACCACCGCCGCCGCCGGATCCTTCGCGGCCCGTCGAGACCTGGCCGCCTCCCCCGCCCGATCCCCCGCCCGATTTCTGGTGGTGCGCGGGGGCGAGCAGCTCGACGTGCTTGCTGGCCTGCGCGCTGAGGAAGAAACCCCCGCCGTAGCCGAACAGAAACAGCGTTCCGACGACGATCGCTTTGCTGCCTGCAGTCATAGGGTGACGTCCACGACAGCACTCGACCCGGGAACGACGATCCGTGAACGGGTCATTAGATCTTTGAAGACATCCTGCGGTCGCGAGTCCTAAGGTTCCGTTTTCGGGTGCTACGCCATGTTGTCAGCCGTGTCGGACCTGCCGACGTCCTCGCTCATCGTGCTGGGCTTCCTGACGGCACTGGGATCACTGGTCATCGGCGCCGTGTCCAACATGATCCTGCGCGACATCGGGTGCGGAACGTTCCTGAACGGCCTGCTCGTGGTGATCGGCGCCATGCTCGGCGTGTGGACGCGCTACCTGATCTCCGGCGGTGCCTGAACGCACGCGCATCGGCTGACGGCGACGTTCGGAAAGCCCGCACGGCGGCGGATGATCGGCGGTCGAGTCGCGCGCGCGTGTCACGCGGCCGTCAGATCGGCGCCCTAGCCTGTGCCTTTCGGGGGCGGGGATCGGGCCATGCAGCATTTCAAGGCGCTCGCCACCGACTACGACGGCACGGTCGCGCATGACGGCACGGTCGACGACGACACGCTGGCGGCGCTGGAGCGCCTGAAGCGGAGCGGGCGGCGGCTCATCCTGGTGACGGGGCGCGAGCTGCCGGACCTGGAGCGCGCCTGCCCCCGGCTCGACCTGTTCGACCGCGTGGTGGCCGAGAACGGCGCGCTGCTCTACGCCCCCGCCACGCGGGACGCGCGCCCGCTCGGTCCGCCGCCGCCCGAAGCCTTCGTGTCGCGCCTCGAAACTCTCGGCATCCGGCCCCTATCGGTCGGCCGCGTCATCGTGGCGACCTGGGAGCCGAACGAGGCGGCGGTCCTCGAAGCCATCCGCGACCTCGGGCTCGACCTGCAGATCATCTTCAACAAGGGCGCCGTGATGGTGCTGCCCAACGGCATCAACAAGGCATCGGGCCTCGCGGCGGCGCTCGAAGACCTCGGCCTGTCGGCCCACAGCGTGGTGGCAACGGGCGACGCCGAGAACGATCTCGCCTTCATGCGCACCTGCGGCTGCGCGGTGGCGGTCGGCAACGCCCTGCCGGCCGTGAAGGCCGCCGCCGACCTCGTGACGGAGGCCCCGCGCGGCGCCGGGGTGGCCGAGGCGGTCGAGCTGTGGCTCGACGATGAGCCGCGCCTGCTCGACGCCGCGGTGGCGCGCCACGCCGTGCCGGTCGGCGCCGCGCTGGCCGATAGGCGCGAGGTCCTGCTCCGGCCGGACCGGGGCAGCGTGCTCATCACCGGCACGTCGGGCGGCGGCAAGTCGACCCTGGCGACCGCCATCCTGGAGCGGCTGGCCGCGGCAGGGTTCCAGCTCTGCCTGTTCGACCCCGAGGGTGACTACGGCGCCTTCGACGCCGTGACCTTCGGGGACGCCGACACGCCAGTGGCGCCCGATGCGGTGCTGGACGCGGTGCGCAAGCTTGGGACCAACGTCACGGTCAACCTGCTCGGGTCGAGCATCGAGGACCGGCCGGGCGTGCTGGCCGGCCTGCTGCCGGCCGTGCTGGACATCCGGGCCAAATACGGCCGGCCGCACTGGGTGCTGGTCGACGAGGCGCACCACATGCTGCCGCGCGGGCGGGATGCGGGCGACGGCGTGAACCTCGACGCGCAGGTGCCGACGATCTTCGTCACCGTCCACCCCGACACGCTGGCCACGGGGGCGCTGCGCAGCCTCGGCACCGTGCTGATCATCGGGCGCGACAGCCTCGGGCTGATCGAGGTGCTGAGCCGCACCCTCGGCCGGCCCTGCCCCCCGCTGCCGGAGCGCGGCCCGGAGGTCGGCGAGGCGATCTACTGGGAATGCCGCGGCGACGCGCCGCCCGTGCTGATCGCCGTCCACAGCCCCAAGGGCGCCGTGAAGCGGCACACGCGCAAATATGCCGACGGCACGCTGGGCGAGGACCGCAGCTTCTTCTTCCGCGGCCCGGGGGCGGCGCTGAACGTCCGGGCCCAGAACCTGTCGATGTTCCTGCAGGTCGGCGACGGCGTCGACCGCGACACCTACCTGTTCCACCTCCGCAACGGCGACTTCGAGCGCTGGATGCGGACCTCCATCAAGGACGACGGGCTCGCCGACGAAGTCGCGGTCGTGGCGGCCGACGAAGGGCTCGGGCTTGACGAGGCGCGGGCGCTGGTGCGCGCCGCGGTCGAGACCCGCTACACCGCGCCGGCCACGCCCGACGGACGGTGATCCCGCGCGGCCGCTTGACGGGACGCGCCCCGCGCCCGCAAGGGACGCGCACCGCGGCGCCTCCGGCCGCGGACAATCGGGGTGAGCGGCTTTGACCACGGTTCTCGACCGCTACCGCGCCCGCGTGGCGCGGGGCGACCTCCAGCCCGACCCCGCGCAGGAGGAGGTGGCGTCGAAGCTCGACGGGCTCGCGGCCGCGCTCGCGGCCGACGAGGCCGATGGGCCCTCGCTGCTCGGCCGCCTGTTCGGGGCCAAGCCCGACGCGCCGCCGCGCGGCCTCTACATCGTCGGCGACGTCGGGCGCGGCAAGACCATGCTGATGGACCTGTTCCACGACGGCGCCGCGGTCGAACCCAAGCGCCGCGTGCATTTCCACGCCTTCATGGCGGACGTCCACGCCCGCATCCACGCGTGGCGCGAAGCGCGCAAGCGCGGGGAAGCCAGGGGCGACGACCCGATCCCGCCGGTCGCGAATGCCATCGCGGCCGAGGCGCGCCTGCTGTGCTTCGACGAATTCGCCGTCAACGACATCGCCGACACCATGATCCTGGGCCGGCTGTTCACGGCGCTCTTCGCCGACCGCGTGGTGGTGGTGGCGACCTCCAACGTCATGCCCGAGGACCTTTACCGCGACGGCCTCAACCGCACCCTGTTCCTGCCCTTCATCGCGCTGCTCGGGCAGCGCATGGAGACCGTGCGGCTCGATGCGGCGCGGGATTTCCGCTATTCCAGGCTGACGGAGGCCGCGACGTGGTTCACGCCCGCCGACGAGGTGGCCCGCACCGCGCTCGACCGCGCGTTCCGCGGCCTGACCGGGGAAGCGCGGGGCCGGCCGGCCCGCATCCCGCTGCTCGGCCGGGAGATCGTCGTGCCCGAGGCGGCCGGCGACGTGGCCCGTTTCCCCTTCGCGGCGCTGTGCGACGCGCCGCTGGGCGCGGTCGATGTCCTGGCCATCGCGCGCCGCTACGGCACCGTGCTGGTCGACGGCATCCGGGTGATGGGGGCCGACGAGCGCGACGTCGTCAAGCGCTTCATCAACCTCGTCGACACGTTCTATGACGAGCAGGTGAAGCTCATCGCCTCGGCCGAGGCGGAACCCGCCGGCCTCTACGACGCGCCCGACGGGCGGGAAATCTTCGAGTTCAGCAGGACGGTGTCGCGCTTGGCCGAGATGCGCTCCGAGCAGTATCTGGCGCTGCCGCACGGCCACGGCCGGCCTTCGGCCGACACGGGCGGCATCGCCGAGACGTGAGGCAAGTTTTCTTTATTATCGCATATGCAGTATATGATAAATATGTAAGTAGAAGCCTGTCTGCTTTCGCACGGGATTCCAAAGAGCTCGCCCTTTGGCGGGTTTCAGGGCGGAGCCCTGACGAAAGCTCTTCAGCCTTCTCAGAGCTCCGCCCCCAAACCCGCAAAAGGCCGAGGACCTTTTGAATCCACCCCCTCAGCGGCGGCGCAGCATCATGGGCATGCCGCCGCGCGAGCGCAGGGCGACGCGCTGCACCGGCATCACCTCGTGGCCCGGCGCCAGCGTGAGCCGGAAGTGGCGCATCACGGTCGCCAGGATGATCACCGCCTCCTGGATCGCGAAGGAGGCCGCGATGCAGACGCGCGGGCCCGCCCCGAAGGGCAGGTAGGCGAAGCGGTCGACGTCGCCCCGGTGCTCGGGCAGGAAGCGCTCCGGCACGAAGTGGTCGGGCGCGTCCCACAGCAGCCGGTGGCGGTGCAGCACGTAGGGCGACACCACCACCATGGTGCGGGCTTTGATGCGGACGCCGCCGAGCGTGTCGGGGCCGAGCGCCTCGCGCGAGATGGAGGCGGCCGGCGGGTAGAGCCGCATGGCTTCGTCGAGCGCCGCCCGCGTGTGCACGAAGGCGTCGACGCGGGTGGGGTCGACGCGCCCCTCCGGCATCAGCGCGTCCACCTCGCGCTCGACGGCGGCGAGTGCCTCGGGGTGCTCCGACAGCAGGAACAGCGCCCAGGTGAGGGCGTTCGACGTGGTCTCGTGGCCGGCAATCAGGAAGGTGACGAGGTTGGCCTTCACGTCCTCGTCCGAGAGGCCCACGCCGGTCTCGGGGTCGCGGGCTTCGAGCAGCAGGGTGAGGAGGTCGCGCGGCGCGGCACCCGCGTCGCCCGCCAGCAGCGCGCGGCGCTTGGCCAGCATGCCGCTGACCTCCTCGTCGAAGAAACGCAGCAGGGGCTTCGTCTGCCCCGACGCCAAGCGCGGCACCCAGGCCGGCATGTCGAGGATATCGAGGGGGTCGACCTTGCCGACGGCTTCGAGATATTGCGACACCACGCGGGCGAAGCGGTCCTCGGGGCCGTTCATGGCCTCCGAGAAAACGGTGCGGCCGAGCACCCGCAGCGTCACGCGCGCCATCTCGGACGACACGTCGACGCGCCGGCCGTCGCGCAGGCGCGACCAGCGCTCCGCGAACTCGTCCGCCACCGCCACCATGGAGCGTTTGAAGCCCTCGACGTGGCGCGGCGAGAATAGCGGCGCTAGGGCGCGGCGCTGCGCCTTCCATTCCGCCCCTTCGGCCAGCAGCAGGCCGGTGCCGAGGCCGGACCCCAGCATGCGGCGCTGCAGCCCGCCCTTGTCGTAGTTGGCGCTGTTCTCGACCAGCACGTGACGGATCACGGCGGGGTCGCTCACCACCGCGACGCGTCCCAGCACGCTCTGCCCGTAGACGATCGGGTGCTCGAAGTGCCAGCGCGTCCAGGTGGCCACGGGGTTGTCGCGCAGGCCCTTCAGCAGCCCGAGCGTGCCCGGCGGCACCTCCAGCGGCACGGGCGCCGGCGCGCGGCGGCCGCGGACCTCGACCGCGCGGATCGGGCGGGGTCGCTGCGGCGCCGGGGCGAGGTCGAGGGCGAGGCTCATGGGGTCTTCCGCGGTGGAGGGAACACCGGGAAGATGGGCGAGGGACCGGGGTGCGGCAACCGGGACATGATGACCGCGCGGGCGGGTGGGTCGTTCAGTGGAGCCGCTTGCGCCCCTCCCCCGCGCGGTCCGGTGCGACGAGGGCCGGGTCCTGCCGGGCGAGGTGGCGCGCGGCCTGGAACAGCAGGGCGCGGCAGTTCCGCACGACGGCGTCGAGGGCGATCTGCCGCGCGGCCCGGTAGGCGGTGGACAGGGAATCCAGCAGCACGACCACGGGGTGGGCGAGGGGCGCGGCCGGCGTCACCAGGGGGCGCTCGCCGCTCTCGTTGTAGTCCGTGAGGTCGAGGATGACGCCGTAGCCGAGGACGAGCCTGTCGTCCTCGTCCACCACGAAGCGGCCGCGGACCATGATCCAGCGCTCGCGGCCGTCGGCGCCGATCACGCGCATCTCGGTCACCCTGAGGCCGCTCCAACCCGGCACGGCGGCGCGGGTCGACCTCAGCCACCCCACGTCGTCAGGGTGGACCGCGCGCTCGTAGACCTCGACCGGCTGGCCCCGCTCGCCGTCCTGCGCGCCGATCGCGAAGGCGTGGCTGACCGCGGGGCTGGACCGGAACACTTGGCTTCGGTAGTCGAACGACCACTCGCCCAGCACCCCGATGCCCTCCAGGGCACCGATCAGCCGGGCACTCGGCTCCAGGTCATGCAGGCCCACGTCCATCGCTTCCGCCCCCCGCCTGTTTTGAGGGAAGGCTACACAGGTCGCGCCGCGGTTTCAACAGCCCGGACTTCGGCCCCGCAATCTACAATTCAACGTCGTAGATCGAAGCCTTCACCCGCGGCATATCCGATGTCGAAGAGGCGCCTGGCGTTGGACTCCGACCAATCCAGCACCTCGGGCAGGAACTGCTCGGGGACGGCGAACTCGACCTTGTCGACGGCGAGATCGGGCGACTTGTACTTCAGCTTGAACAGTTCGAGGTTGTCCTCCGCGGTCTTGACGAGCGGGATGACGAGCGACAGGACCCAACTATCATAGAGGTTCCTCGGGGTCCTGATCAGGTTGCTGGCGCCCAGCACGTCGAAGACCACGACCTGCTTCAGATTGGGATGCTTCTCGACCAGGTCCTTGAAGTTGAGGCAGTCGACCACGGCACCCTCGTAGTAGCTCTTCCCGTCGAGCGCGTAGGGGCCGTAGATGAACGGGAACGCGAGGGCCGCGCGGAAATGGTCGGCCGTGATGACGTCCTTGGTGAAGTCGTCGATGATCTGGTCGTCGATGTTGTAGGCGTTCATGTAGAACTGCGGGGCGATGTCCTTCAGCCGGTCGAAGTCGACGATCTCCTCGACGAAGGGCGGGGGCGCGCAGAGCCCGAGGCTGTCGGGGTTCAGGCCGCTCGGTGTCACGGTGGCGAGCGCCATGGCGCCGAGGTCCGCCCAGGCGGCGTAGAGCGGATCGCTCTCGTAGAGCTTCGGATCCGTGCGCAGGAAGGGGTTGGCGGCGAACGCCGTCCGGAACAGGTCGGCGGCCTGCCCCGGCTTGTTGAACACCTTGAAGTTGATCGGAAACCAGCGGTACACCGCGTCCGACACGCTCATGGTCGTGACGGCCCGCAGCGCCTCGGCGGGGGTGGCGCCCTTCGGCGCCTGCCAGAGCAGGCCCATGAGGGCCCCTGCCCCCGAGGTCGAGACGACGTCGAAGGTGACGCCGCGCTCGGAGAAGGCCGCGAGCGCCCCCGCCATCAGCGCGGCATTGGGCGCCCCGCCGCCCAGAACGATGGCGGTGGTGGCGGATGGGTCGCTCCGCTCGGCGTTGGCCGCGCTCTTGGCCGCGCGGTTCCGGTAGAAGGCGTCGCGGTCGACCCGCGGCGCGGCGGCGCTCACGCCTTCTCCTCCCCCCGGCTCAGGGACAGCACGAGGTCCAGCACGCGCCGCCGCAGGGCGGGGGTCGCGATCTTGGCGAAGGCCGTGGCGACCTCGACGATCTCGCCCGTCAGGGCGGGGTCGCTCCCGTCCTCCTCCCGCAGGGTGCTCATGGCCAGCTCGACGGGGCCGTCGATGAACAGGGAGGCGGTCGACACGCCGAGAATGGCGCAGGAACGCTCCAGCGCCTCGACGCTGAGGCGGTTCGCGCCCCGCTCGTACTTCTGGATCTGCTGGAAGCTCACGCCGAGCCCCTCGCCGAGCTTGGTCTGGCTGAGGCCGGCCGCCTGGCGGGCGAGCCGCAGCCGGAGGCCGATCCTCTTCTGCCGCTCGTCGTTCGGCAGGCCCGTGGACTTCCGCATGTGGGTCTCTCCCGTCACCGCGACGCATCCTCAGGGTGTAGACCATGGTCCGGCGTCGCGTCCAGGCGGCGGGCGCGGGGCATCTCTCTACCCGTCGATCGGCAGGATCTTGCCCGGGTTCATGATGTCCAGGGGGTCGATGGCGGCCTTCACGGCGCGCATCATGGCGAGGGCCGCGGGGGCGTGTTCGTCGCGCAGGTAGGCGGCCTTGCCCTGGCCGACGCCGTGCTCGCCCGTGCAGGTCCCCTCCATGGCGAGGGCGCGGCGCACCAGCCGGTCGAGGAAGGGCCCGACGCGCCCCATCTCGTCCGCGTCGGCGTCGTCGACCAGGAGACCGAGGTGGAAGTTGCCGTCGCCGACGTGGCCGACGATCGGCGCCACGAGCCGCGAGGCCGCGATATCGGCCTGGGTTTCCGCCACGCAGGCGGCGAGGCGCGAGATCGGCACGCAGACGTCGGTCGAGATGTTCTTGGCGCCGGGCCGCAGCGCGAAGCCCGCCCAGTAGACGTCGTGGCGCGCCTGCCACAGGCGGGTGCGGTCCTCGGGGTTCGTGGCCCAGTCGAAGGGGCCGCCGCCGAGTTCGGCCGCGATGGCCCCGAAGGCTTCCGCCTGCTCGGCCACGCCCGCCGTCGTGCCGTGGAACTCGACGAAGAGCATCGGCACCTCCGGCAGGCCGAGGCGGGAGTGGAGGTTGCAGGCCCGGACCTGGAGGGCGTCGAGCAGCTCGATCCGCGCCACCGGCACGCCGGACTGAATCGTTGTGATGGTGGCGTCGCAGGCCGCCTCCACGCTGGGGAAGGGACAGACACCGGCCGACACGGCCTCGGGGATGCCGCTCAATCGCAGGGTGATGGCCGTGATGACGCCGAGCGTGCCCTCGGCCCCGACCATCAGCCGCGTGAGGTCGTAGCCCGCGGAAGACTTGCGGGCGCGCTGCGCGGTCCGCATCACCTCGCCCTGCGGCGTCACCACCTCCAGCGACAGGACGTTGTCCTTCATGGTACCGTAGCGCACCGCGCCCGTGCCCGAGGCGCGGGTCGCCGTCATGCCGCCGAGCGAGGCGTCGGCGCCGGGGTCGACGGGGAAGAACAGCCCGTGGTCGCGCAGGTGCAGGTTCAGCGCCTTGCGGGTGACGCCGGGCTCGACCACGCAGTCGAGGTCTTCGGCATTCACCGCCAGCACCCGGTCCATGCGGGCCGTGTCGATCGAGACGCCGCCGAAGGGGGCATTGACGTGGCCCTCCAGCGACGTGCCCGTGCCGTAGGGGATCACCGGCACGCGGTGCCCGGCGCAGAGGCGGACGACCTCGGCCACCTCGGCGGTCGACTCGGGGAAGACCACGCCGTCGGGCGCCTCGGGGCGCACGGAGGTGCGGGTGTGGGCGTGCTGGTCGCGCACCGCCTGGGCGCGGGAGAAGCGATCCCCGAAGCGGGCCGCGAGGGCGTCGAGCACGGCCTCGACGGCCTCCGCCGGGGGACGGCGGGCCGCGTTGGCGGCCTCGCGCGCCGCGTCTTGGATCAGCATCCCGTCCTCCCCGCCCACGGCCGGGCGCCCCGATTCAGTTCTCGCGGGCCAGCCGCACGAGGTGGAACAGCCCGAAGGGCCGGATGCGCCGCCGCTCCACGAGCCGGATGCCCGGCGTCGCAGCGATCCAGTCGCCCAGCACCGCGAAGGGGAACTGCGGGTGCCAGCCGAGCGAGGCCGAGCGCCGGCCGAGCCAGCCCTCGACGGCCGCCACCGGCCCGCGCTCGGTGCCGAAGTGGTTGACCAGGACGATCTCGCCCCCTGGCCGCACCACGCGGCGGACCTCGTCCAGCATGCGGCGCGGCTCGGGCACGACGGTGAGGACATAGGGCACGACCGCGGCGTCGAAGCCCGCGTCCGGGAAGGCGAGGCGCGTCGCGTCCATGACCAGCAGGCCCTCGACGTTGCGCAGCCGCTCGCGCCCCACCCGCCGCTGCGCGCCGCGCAGCATGGGCTCGGACAGGTCGATGCCGACGAGGCGCGTGCGGGGGTCGAACATGGGCAGTTCGAGGCCGGTGCCGACGCCGATGTCGACGATGCGGCCGCCCGGCCCCGCGGCCGCGCTGGCGGCCGCCGCCGCGGCGAGCCGGCCGCCCCGCATCACGGCCGCGAAGGCGAGGTCGTAGAC
>CAXTFP010000049.1:0-10982 GCA_964243135.1 uncultured Lichenihabitans sp. | reverse complement strand
CTTCGAGGATGTTGAGGATCTCGCAGATCGCGACGCCCCCGGCGCTCGGCGGCGGGGCCGACTGGACCGCGTAGCCCCGGTAGGTGCAGCGCACCGGCTCCAGCTCGCGCACGCGATAGTTCGCGAGGTCCGCCTCCGTGACGAGGCCGCCGCCCGCCCGGGCCGCAGCCGCGATGGCATGGCCGACGGCGCCGCGGTAGAAGGCTTCCGCGCCCCCGGCCGCGACGGCCTCCAGGGTCGCGGCGAGCTGCGGCTGCCTCAATCGGTCGCCGACCGAGAAGGCCGCGCCCCCGCGCGTGAAGACGGCCGCGGTGGCGGGGTCGGCCGCGAAGTTCCGCGCGCCGAGCGCCAGCAGGTTGGCGTCGGCGGGCTCCAGCACGAAGCCGTCGCGCGCGAGCCGGATCGCCGGGGCGATCAGCGCGGCCCGGGGCTTCGAGCCATAATGGTCGCGCGCCCATTCCAGCCCCGCCACCGTGCCGGGCACGCCGACGGCGAGCCAGGTGTCGGTCGACCGGCCCTCGACGACCTCGCCCTTCGCGTCCTGGAACATGGTGGGTGTGGCGGCGGCCGGAGCCTTCTCGCGCATGTCGACGAAGGCCGAGCGGCCGTCGGCCAGGCGGATGTTCATGAACCCGCCACCGCCGAGGTTGCCGGCGGCCGGGAACACCACGGCGAGCGCGTAGCCCACCGCCACGGCGGCATCCACCACGTTGCCGCCCTCCCGCATCACCTGGGCCCCGACCTCGGAGGCGAGGTGCTGGGCCGTCACCACCACCGCGTGGTCCGCCCCGAACGGCGCGGGTGCCGCCGCGAAGGCGCGCGAGGCCGCGAGGAGCGCCAGGGCGAAGGGGAGGAAGCATCGCGTCATGGAGGGCTCGCCGGAGAATGGAAGCCTGTTCAGCTACATCCTTTGCGCGGCGAGGCGAGCCCCGAGCCCGATGAAGAGGAGGCCCATCGCGCGCTGAAGCCACAGTGCGACCCCTTCGTTACGGCGCAGCTCACCCGTGACTCGTGCGGCCCCGGCGACGAGCCCGAGGTTGATGCCGATGGCCAGCATGTTGCCCGTCATGCCGAGCAGAACGAGTTGCAGCGTGGCATGCCCGGCGTGTGCGTCGATGAACTGTGGGAGCAGCGCGACATAGAAGATCGCGACCTTGGGGTTGAGGACGTCGCTCCAGAAACCCTGCCAGAAGATAGCCCGCAGGCTCCGGCCACTCACCTCGTTCCTCGTCAGGTTGATCATCCCCTCGCGGCCTGAAAGGGAGCGGATGCCGAGGTAGCAGAGGTAAGCCGCTCCGGCCCATTTCACGGTGGTGAAGGCAGCAGCGGAGGCGAGCAGCAGTGCTGACAGGCCGACGACGGCCGCCGCGAGATGCACGTATGAGCCCGCGTTGATCCCGATGGCCGCCATGCTTCCGGCACGTCGGCCCTGAGCGACGGTGCGGGACAGCATGTAGGCCATGTCAGGTCCGGGCACGAGGACCAGAACGACGGAGGCGACGACAAACAGCAGGTAGGCGTGCAGGCTCATGCTCGCATTTTGCGTATTCATTGCCTTGCTGCAACTCTGCAAGGGATCACAACTCGTCGAAAGGCTGTCGAATCTCGATGGGTGTATCTCAAGGGAACCGGCCGTCGAACGGCAGGTTCCGGACGGCTTGGCCGACCTGAAAGGCGCGGCTACAGTCCTGACCCATGGCAGCGCGCATCATCATGCTGAACGGGACGTCCGCCGTGGGCAAGACGACCCTCGTCGCCGAACTGCGGCCGCTGCTCCCCGACACCTTCTGCTATTACGCGTCCGATCAGCTTGCCGACGAAGGGTTCCGGCCGACCGCGCCCGACGCGCGGTGGCACGGGCGGGAAGCCTTCTTCGATGGCTTCCACCGGTCGATCGCGGCTTTCGCGTCGGCCGGCCTCGACATGCTGGTGGAGCATATCGTCGAGAAAGCGTCATGGCGCGCCGACCTCGATCGCCTGCTCCTGCCCTTCGACGTGTTCTGGGTCGGTCTCTTCGCGCCGATGGAGGAGGTGGAGCGGCGTGAGCGGGCCAGGGGCAACCGCACGGTCGGCGAGGCGCGGGAGCATTTCGGGACGCACGACCACTGCCGCTACGATCTTAGCATCTCGACGACGCGGCCCGCGGGCGCCGTCGCCGCGCAGGTCACCCGGGCGTGGCACGCGCGGACGATGATCGAGATCGCCCACCCCTCGGCCGAGGCTGCCCCCGTCCCGTCGGCGTCACATCGCCATGTCGGGCCCATCCACCCCGGCGTCGCGGAGGACGTACGGAGGTGACGCCCGAGGGCATTCGGGCGCCGGATATGGTCGTATCGATGGCGGCGACGGCCCGGGATGACCTCCCGGCGGCAAGAGCACGGTGTCGCGGGCCGTCGCGCGCCACCTCCGTGCACCCCTGATGACGCCCGACACCGTCGAGGAACCGATGTTCCGCCACATCGGGAAGGGTGACAGGGAGCACAATCGGAGGCTCGGGCGGGCCAGCTACGACATCATCTTCGCCAGCATCGGGGAATGGTCCGCCGATGCGACCGTCGTGATCGACGCCTGGCTCGGCTTCCAGCCTGCCGACGTCCTCGATCGCCACCTTTCGACGGTCGGCATCGCGCGCACGGCGAAGCTCGGGTGCCACGCACCCGGGCCTGTCCTGGCCGAGCGCTACTGTCGAGAGCGGCGACGCGCTCCGAGGGTCATCCCGGACCGGAGTACGTCCCGGAACTCCTGGCGCTCGACGCGCGGGCGACGCCCATCGGCCCTGGCCCGTGCCTTCACGTCGATACGACGGCACCCCTCGACCCGGACGCCGTCGTGGCCTGGATCTCGACGGCGTTCGCGACGGCCTGACCTCCACCTCGCCTTCCCATGGAGCGGTCCGCGCAGTGACCGGGGCCCGGGCCACCCGGCGGCCTCGCCGCGGAGCCGTCCGAGCCGGCCCTCGAACCCCGCGCGGAAAGCGGGTCGCGGCCAAGTGAGAAGGTTTGCCCGGCGCCTTGCCCTTGCGGCTTGTTTAGGAGAAGGGTCCGCCCTCATCCCTCCGTTCTTGGCCGGTGCTGTCGCGTCGAGACTCGACGAACATCGGAGCCGAAACGTTGGGGATCTCGACGGACAGCCGCACCGTCGCACGGCCAGTTGCGGGACGTTCGACGTCGATCGGGGACAGTGATGACGAGCAGCCTCAAATTCGGGACCAGCGGCCTGCGTGGGCTGGTGGTGGACCTGGTCGGCCAGCCGACCTACGACCACACCTGCGCCTTCGTCGCCGCCCTCCGGTCCGAGCTCGATCCGGGCTCGCCGGTCCTCGTGGGCCGCGACCTTCGGAGCAGCAGCGCATCCATCGCCGCGACAGCCATCGCCGCGGTCGCGGCCTCGGGCTTCGCGCCGCTCGACTGCGGCGAACTGCCCACCCCGGCTCTGGCGCTGGAGGGGCTGCGGCTCGGCTGCCCCGCCGTGATGATCACCGGCAGCCATATCCCGGACGACCGCAACGGCCTGAAGTTCTACACGGCGCGGGGCGAGATCACCAAGGGGGAAGAGGCCGCCATCCTCCGCGCGCTGGACCGCGTAGGGGTGCCGGGCGAAAGGGTCGGGACCGGCGCGGCCGAGCCCCATCCCGAAGCCGCAGCCCGCTTCCTCGACCGTTATGCGGAGGCCTTTGCGGGCGACGCCCTGTCGGGCCTGCGGGTCGGCGTCTATCAGCACAGCACGGTGGCCCGCGATCTCCTCGCCGAGCTGATCGCGGCCCTCGGCGGAACGCCGGTGCCCTTCGGCCGCTCGTCGGCCTTCGTGCCGGTCGACACCGAGGCTCACCGGCCGGAGGACCTTCAGGCGCTGAAGGAAGCCGCAGCCGGCACCAGCCTCGACGCGATCGTCAGCGCGGACGGCGACGCCGACCGCCCCTTGCTGGCCGACGCCCGGGGCGCGGTCCTTCCCGGCGACGTGACCGGCACGATCGCGGCCCGCCACCTCGGGATCGCGGCGATCGCGGTGCCGGTCACGGCCAATTCCGCCATCGAGGCGAGCGGCTTCGCCCGCGTGATCAGGACGCGCATCGGCTCGCCCTTCGTGGTCGCCGGCATGGAGGAGGCGCGTCGCGACGGCGCGGGGGGGGGTCGCCGGCTTCGAGGCCAACGGCGGCTTCCTGCTCGGCTCGGACGTCACCGTCGGCGGCCGGCGCCTCGCCGCCCTGCCGACGCGCGACTCGGTGCTGCCGATGCTCGCCACGCTGGTGGCGGCTCGATCGGCCGGGACGACCGTGGCGGCTCTGGCGGCGGGCCTGGGCTTCAAGAGCACGGCGAGCCACCGCCTCCAGGAGGTGCCGCCCGCCCGCTCGGGGCCCTTCCTCGACCGGCTGCGCGACGCCGAGGCCAGGGCGGCCTTCCTGGCGCCGCTCGGCCGGGTCGCGGCGGTGAACGCGGTCGACGGGATCCGGATGAGCCTCGAGGGCGGCTCCGTCGTTCATTTCCGGGTGTCGGGGAACGCGCCCGAGCTGCGCTGCTACGCCGAAGCCGACACTCAGGCCGAGGCCGAGCGAATCGTGCGCTGGGGCCTGCGATCCGCCGATGCCGCCATGCCGTGATGCGAGACGGGGGCTTGGCGGTCGTGTCGGGGCTGCTCGACGCCCACGGCGGCATCGGGCGGGGCCAGCGTCGAGGTCGACGCGCGCGGGGCCGAGCGGGCCGCAGCGGCGGCCGACACCGCCCCCCTGTCCGCTCAAAGCCCGTTTGACGGCTGGAGCGGGTGCACGCCACGGATGTGTCCGGCCGTCCCGGCATGGACCCGCTCCAGCCATCGAAAAGGCTCGCAATCCCTCCCGTAGTCGCACCTCATCGATCCGGAACAGAACGGACGCGGTCGCTCTACGGTCAAGCCGACTGCCGCATCGCCAATCGGGCTTCGAGGCGAACCTGCTCGGCCGGTTCACTCCCGCCCCCCACGATCCTGTCGAGCGACAGGTTCAGCGCGCGCACGCCGAGCTGCTCGTGATCCTGTGTGACAGTGGTCAGGGGCGGACAGGTGGAGCGACTGAGCGAGTGGTCGTCGTGGCCCGCGACCCGTGGGCCGGCCTTTGGATCACGCCCGACCTTGAGGCCGTGTCGGAAAGCAGCCGCCATGACACCGGTCGCGATGCGATCGTCGCCGCAGAGTATCGTCCGCGTGGGAAAACCGGACCCGTCCGCCACCCGCTCCGTTTCCGAGAAGCCGAGCGCCTCGAAACGCCAATCGCGCCTCGCCGGCGTCTTGATGACCTCAGGCTGCAGGTTCAGCCTTGCCATGGTGGCCACGTAGGTGTCGCGTCGCTCGACTGCGTTGTGGTTGACGGACGGCGCCTCGAAGAACGTCGGGGGGATCACCGGTTCGGCACAGGTATTCGGTGATCGACGCCACGCCTTGGGCGTTGTCCGTCCCGACGAACGGCATGGTGTCGTCGAGCCGCGAATCCAGAAATACCAGTGGGATGCGGGCCTGGAGACTGTTGACCGAGGTCGCTTCGGAGCCTCCGCCGAGTGGGGCCACGATGGCACCGGCGACCTTGACCGACAGAAGCGTCTCGATCGCGTGAGCCTCAAGCCTGGCCTCGCCCCGCGAGCTCAGGACGATGAGGAAAGGGCCGGCAGCCGCCGCCCCGTTTCGATCGTTCACGCCAAGCGAACGTCGAAGGGGTCGGCGAGATCGGGAACGACCATGCCGAAGATCTTGGGCTGCCGCCTGTTCAGAGTCACGGCGAAGAAGTTGGGCCTATAGCCATACTGTTGCAGAGCGCGCTCGATCCGCACACGGGCGGACGCTGGCGGGATCGTCGAAGCATTTCGAGATCGTCGGCCGGGACAGGCCGCTCAACTGGCCGAAGGCGGCCACGGTCTTGATTGTCGGCTCATGCATTGACCCGGCTCGGCGATGGACGCGGTTACTGCCCGTACCACGAGAACTCGACACCTGAAAAATCGGAACACCCACAACGGCTACGGCTCATGTCGCCCTCGTGATCACGGGCAGCTTCAGAAGTTTACTCACGCCAAGTTTGGGATCGACCAGAGTATCGGCCGACCCTACGGCCGATTCGGCGAAAGGACCCATAACGGGCGACGCCATGGTGTTTCGGCACACATCCATCACGAGGAAGCGTTGAGGAAGACTCTCAGATCATTGGCTGCCGTCGCAATCGGCATGACAACGCTGCTCGGCGGCGTCGGAGCACAGGCGTAGGGCAAGAAGTTCACGATCGCCCTCGTTCCCGGTCTCACCCCCGACGCTTTCTACAGCACGATGCGCCGCGGAGCCGAAGATGCGGTCAAGGCGCTCGGGGTCGACCTCGCCTTTCAAGGCGCGCCCGAGTTCAATCCGGTGCAGCAGACGCCCGTGCTGGACCCGGTGATCGCCCGCCACCCCGACACGATTCTGATCGCCCCGACGGACAAGACCCAACTGGTTCAGCCGCTCAAGAAGGCCGCCGACGCCGGCGTTCCGATCATCACTGTCGACACTTTCATCGGATCGGGCAACTACCAGACGGGCTCGGGCGATACCGACTTCCCGTTGACCTATATCGCATCCGACAACGTGCTCGGAGGCGAGATGGCGGCCCGCGCGCGGGCCAAGGCGATCGGCGACAAGGGCAAGGTATACGTCTCGAACGTCAAGCCAGGCGTGTCCACCACGGACCAGCGCGAGCAAGGCTTCAAGCAGGAGATGAAAGACTACCCGGGCATCATGGTGCTACAGACTCAGTTCAACGACGACGACGCCAACAAAATCGCATCGCAACTGCAGTCCGTCTACGCCAGCAACTCTGACCTCGCCGGCGTGTTCGACGCGAACCTGTTCTCGGCCATCGGCGCCGGCAACGGGGTGCAAAAGGCTGGGCAGCAGGGCAAGATCAAGGTCGTAGCCTTCGACGCGCCGACGACCATCGTGGGCAACATCAAGTCGGGCCTGATCACGGCCGCCATCGCCCAGCACCCGGCCGAAATCGGCTACTATGGCGTCGTCTCCGCCTACGCGCACTGACCGGACATTCGACTCCGACCACGATCGGAACCGGCTTCACCGTCATGGATCAGTCGAACATCGACAATCCCGATGTCGCCAAGTTCATCCACAAAGACTGAGCCGCTTGCTTCACGCCGTGCCGCCGCCGGGGCGGCGGTACGGTGCGGCGCATCCCCCTCGGCCGGAGCAGCGAGGCGGGAGAGGTCGCCGACCTCGTCGCCTTCCTGGCGTCGGACAAAGCCCTCTTCATCAGCGGGTCGGATCACGAGATCGACGGGGCGGTGACGGCGGGGATCGGCGTCCGTCAAGGTGACCCCGAGATCAGCGCCCCGCGAAGCGCTGCTTGGCGGTCTCGGTGAAGGGAGTGTACAGGGACACGAGAGTGCCTTCAGGATCACGGAACTGCGCCGTACGGTTGCCCCAAGGCATGAGTTTCGGCTCGTGCACCACCTCGGCCTTGCCGTTGAGCCTCGCGAACTCGGCGTCGACATCGTCGACCATGAACTCCAGAATGGCGGTGCGGTTCGCACCGGCCTCGGCACTGCCTTCTTTGAAGAGAGCCACCGTGTCGGCGCTCCCCACGGCGAGGGTTGCGCCCGGCGTGACGATCTCGGCGAACACGGGAGCGAGCCACTCCGCCGCCTGTCCGGTCACCATCTCGTAGAAGCTGACGACGGCTTTCATGTCTCCGGCGACGAGACGCGTGGATGCGAGCTTCATGATGGGTCCCTATGTCGAGGCCGCCGATCTCGCGGCCTTCAACGCCCTTGTGGCACGGGCCTGCTGACAGCATCATGGCAGCAGGAGTCATCGCCGATGCGCCGCGCCGACCGCCTGTTTCAGATCATCCAGATCCTCCGCCGATCGCGCCATCCCGTGACGGCCGCCGCGCTCGCCGGGGAGCTGGAGGTGTCGAAGCGAACGGTTTATCGGGACGTGGCGGATCTGATCGGGCAGCGCGTGCCTATCGAAGGCGAAGCCGGGTTGGGATACCTGCTCGAGCCCGGCTTCGACATGCCGCCCCTGATGCTCACGCCGGACGAAATCGAAGCCGTCGTGCTGGGCGCGCAGTTGGTCGCCAAGCTTCCCGATCCGCTCCTCGCCAGCGCCGCCCACGACCTGGTCGCCAAGATCGCATCCGTGATTCCGGAGCATCTGCGCCCCTTCATCGTCGAACCGAGCGTGGCGGCGAAGCCGTCGGACGAGCCGCCGACCAGCGACATCGACATGCGGTCGCTCAGGTCGGCGATCCGCGAGAGCCTCAAGCTTCGGCTCCGCTACCGAACCGAGGCCGGTGATGTCACCGAACGGACGGTCTGGCCCGTGCTCCTCGGCTACGCGGAAGCACATTCCCTTCTGATCGCCTGGTGCGAACTCAGGGAAGGTTTCCGCCACTTCCGCACCGACCGCATCCTCCATGCGGAAGTCTCGGATGTACCCTACGCGGCTCGCCGAAGCGAGCTGCGGCGGCGATGGGAGCGCTGGCGCGAGGCGGAGCGTCGGGGACCTACGGCGAGCTGAACGCGTGGGCAGGACGTCAGCTTCGGGCCCGCCGCCCCTGCCGGCTCCGCTGCGCCGCACCATACGTCATTCGACGTATGTCCTCCCGCGCGACCGCGCAGCACATTGCGCCGCAGTTCCACCGCGGCCCCGGCCGCAGCGACGCGAGGACGACACGATGGACCGCACGACCCTGAATCGCCGGCAAGCCCTGCTCGGCGCCTCGGCCCTGGCGGCCACCGCCACGCTCGGCGGCGCGTCCCGTGCCTTCGCGGCCGGCGAAACCGTCAAGGTCGGCGTCCTGCACTCGCTGTCCGGCACCATGGCGATCAGCGAGACGACGCTGAAGGACGTCATGCTGATGCTCGTCGACGAGCAGAACAAGAAGGGCGGCGTGCTGGGCCAGAAGCTGGAGGCCGTCGTGGTCGACCCGGCCTCGAACTGGCCGCTCTTCGCCGAGAAGGCCCGCGAGCTCATCACCCAGGACAAGGTCGCGGCCTGCTTCGGCTGCTGGACCTCCGTGTCGCGCAAGTCCGTTCTGCCGGTGTTCAAGGAGCTCGACAACATCCTGTTCTACCCCGTCCAGTACGAGGGCGAGGAATGCGAGCGCAACGTGTTCTACACGGGCGCCGCGCCGAACCAGCAGGCGATCCCCGCCGTCGACTATCTGATGAGCGACGACGGCGGCGCCGTGAAGCGCTGGGTGCTGGCCGGCACCGACTACGTCTACCCGCGCACCACCAACAAGATCCTCGAAGCCTACCTGAAGCTCAAGGGCGTCAAGCCCGACGACATCATGATCAACTACACGCCCTTCGGCCAATCCGATTGGCAGACGATCGTCTCGGACATCAAGAAGTTCGGTTCGACCGGCAAGAAGACCGCCGTGGTCTCGACCATCAACGGCGACGCCAACGTGCCCTTCTACAAGGAGCTCGGCAACCAGAACATCAAGGCGACCGACATCCCGGTCGTGGCCTTCTCGGTGGGCGAGGAGGAGCTGGCCGGCATGGACACCAAGCCCCTGGTGGGCCACCTCACGGCCTGGAACTACTTCGAGTCCATCGACACGCCCGAGAACAAGGCCTTCATCGAGCGCTGGAAGAGCTTCACCAAGAACCCCAAGCGCACCACCAACGATCCGATGGAGGCCCATGTCATCGGCTTCAGCGCCTGGGTCAAGGCGGTCGAGAAGGCCGGCACCTTCAAGGCCGACCCCGTCATCGACGCGCTGATCGGCGTGTCGGTGCCGAACCTGAGCGGCGGCTACTCGACCGTGATGCCGAACCACCACATCACCAAGCCGGTCTACATCGGCGAGATCCAGGCCGACGGGCAGATGAACACCGTGTGGCAGACGCCCGGCCTCGTGGTGGCCCAGGAATGGTCGCCCTACCTCGAAGGCTCGAAGGACCTGATCGGCGACTGGCGCCGCCCGATGAGCTGCGGGAACTTCAACGTGAAATCCGGCAAGTGCGGCGGCGCGGCCTGAGCTTAAAACTTGCATGGGCGGCCAAGCCGTTCGAGCTGATCCGACGGGACGACGTCCCGTCGGCACGACTTCCAGGAGCCACGCCATGATCCGCACGCGAGGCCCGGGGCCGATCCGCCTCATCGCGGCGGCCGTGCTGCTGGCCGTGCTGGCCTCCTCACTTCTGGCCCTGGCGGTGCCGGCCCGGGCCGCGCCGGTCGACGACGCGCTGGCGCATTTCGCGGCCGACAAGTTCCCCGAAACCGACCGCGGCATCGACGAGCTCATCGCCAGCGGCGCCCCGACGGCGCCGGCCGTGCTCGCCGCGCTGGGGGACGGGCGCTTATTCTTCGACGCCGGCGCGCTGAAGGTCTACTACCTCGACGCGGCCGGCGCGCTCGACGACGCCGCCACCGGCGCCCCGGCCGCCGGCGTGGTGCAGGGCGGGCTGAAGAAGGTGCGGCTGAACAACGGCCTGCGCTCCAGGATCGCGGCCGCGGTCGGCGCGCTCGACATCCTATCCCCCGACCCCGGCAAGCGCTTGGCCGCGGCCGACACGGCCTTCCGGGCGCACGACCCGAAGGCGCGCGGGCCCGTCGACGCGGCCCTCGGCCGTGAGGCCGATCCCGCCGTCAGGGCCGCGCTGCTCCAGGCCCGCGCCGCTATCGTGGCGAGCTCCGACGAGGGCTCGGACGAGGACCGGCTCGCCGCGGTCGCGACGCTGAAGGCGCGGGGCGACGGCGACGCCCTGAACCTCGTCACCCGCCTGTCGGCCGCGCCCGGCGCATCCCCGGCCGTGAAGGCCGCGGCGGCGGGCGCCATCTCCGCGATCCAGTTCTCGCTCGACCTGTGGCAGGCGCTGCAGAACGCCTGGTACGGGCTGTCGCTCGGCTCGGTGCTGCTGCTGGCCGCCATCGGCCTCGCCATCACCTTCGGCGTCATGGGCGTCATCAACATGGCGCATGGCGAGATGGTGATGCTGGGCGCTTACACGACCTACGCG
>CAXTFP010000048.1:0-11107 GCA_964243135.1 uncultured Lichenihabitans sp. | reverse complement strand
CGGTAAATCTCTCAGCACGACCATCTCCAAAGGGCGTCCACAGCCAATGTCGTGGCGGAAAGAAATTGGGGTCGGCGAGGGTGAACGACAAGAGCCAAGATCAACCGGTCGCGATAGCCACCAGAGAAAATGAAAAATTTCCTCGCTCTCCCGATCTCTCTTCGCACTCTCCCATTTTTTGGGTAGAGAACAAAGATAGGTTTTTGCGGCAGCTCTTAATAAGAGATATTGAGGAGCACACAAAGAGACGTCTTTGTGTGCTTTTTTGTAGTCCATATTTCAACACAAGTTTTATATCTGACGATGTTGCTCGCCTGTGTGAGATCATACACACCGACGGAGATACCCCCTTTGACTTAATGCTTGAGACAAGCGGCGGCCTAACCGATGCTACACAAGCTTTAACAACGCTTCTTAGAAAGATAAATACTGATTTCAGAGTGATTGTTCCGTCGCGCGCGAAGAGCAATGGCACTGTGATATGTTTGTCTGGTAAGAGTATAGTTATGGGTTGCACCTCTGAACTTGGACCGATAGAACCTTATCTATCTGAACTGCCCGTGTCGCTCCTGATTAGAGAGGAATACAAAGATCGCTCTATGGATCTGCACTTTTTAGGTCAGAATGCGCTGGCGCAGACAATGAAGTTAACTACGGAGTTGCTTAGCACCGGTATGCTTTCAGACAAAGACGAGGTTCAAATCAAAGACGTAGTCAAAAAGCTATGCACCAGAGAGGAGTTTCCCTCCCATGGTTCTGTGATTGATTCCTCTAGTGCTAAGTCACTCGGACTTTCCATTGAGGATCTCTCACCAACTGATGTTTTATGGAGTAAAATATGGCTACTTCACAATATGTATGCATTTGATTCCAACGCTCGCGGTGTTGGAAAGTTCTTTGAAGGACGTGGGCGTTCGAAATCGATCATGGGTGATGATCCAACACCGAGGTGAGAGTAATGGTTCAAAAGCTGACCCTTGGTGAGGCTAACGCTGAAGTTCAGCGCTCACTGCCTGAATTAGAAAGGCAAATACTAGAGGCAAGGCGTCATTACTTTGCTGCGAGGGCGACACCTGAAGCTAGCTTGAAAGAGTTTAACGAATTTACAACTGGCAGGTTGAAAGAAGCCTTAAAACAGAAAATTGACGATAACCGAGAGATTTTGGAAGATATCATCTGCGTAAAAATGAGATATTGCTCTGTGTCAAAGTCATCACCCGCGGCTATGGTTCTAGCATTTGTTGATGGTGTGATAGACGCACACGTCGGACTACTAGCATCATTTCCTATTCCTGGAGTAACACTGGCGGCCTACCTTCTAAAGGTGGGTATTTTGGATGATTTTTGTAAGTGTCCAATTACACAGCCACCCCCCACCAGCGCGCCGCCCATGTCCGTCCGATGAGACGAAGAGACACCGTCTCATGCAGTCCGGTGCCGCTGCCAGTAGCCCACAAAGTCCGGGCTGGTGGCCTTGCCGAGGGCCAGGGCGGCGACGCTCAGCGCCGCCGTTCCCAAGTCTCACGAACTGTCAGGTTCTCGGTGAGAATGGTCTGGGCTTCTCCCGCAAGCCGATCGGCTTGCTGACGAAGTTCGCCTACCTCTGCTGTGAGAGCGTCGAAGCGGGCCATTTCTGCCGCTTTGTGGGCATCGAGGCCTTCGGCTTGATCTGTTACAAAGCCTTGTAGATCGATTTGCTTGGACATGCTCTCTCCATCCATCGGGGGAGCGCATGTCTCTTAGCCGCCGAGATCCGAAGGGGTGGACGGCGATACAGGGCAACGAAGCGGAAAGAGCTTTGGTTCAGTTGCCTGAAAAGGCGGACCTGAACCGGAAATGGGCAGCGGCACAGAGGAAGGCGTGATGGCGGCCTTCGCTCTTCAACATCGGCGCGGGCTGGATCGTGCCTCTTGAAGGTCGCCTTCAGGCTTAGGACGATGCCAGCGAAATCCCCTTCTCAGTGTCGATCCAGTACAGCACCGATCCCGCTTCATCCCTGAGGGCGATGCGCCAGCTCTTGAAAGAACCCTGTCGAGAGGTGCATACCCTAAACAGCATGTCTGCCCGACGAATGACTTCACGGCGCGCTGCTCGGTTGTCTGCAAGTTCGACGCCTTCGACATCGGTCGCGCACCGTCCATCGGATACGTCGAAAAAGTAGCGAGGCATGCGTGCTCCCATCCATGATCGGGAGAGCTGGCACCTCTCAGTCGCCGGGGTCCGAAGTTCAAGCCGGCGATGGATCTGAAACTGAGCCTTGCTGGAAGCGCGCGCATTCGCCTTTGACAAAGCGCATGTGGAACCATTGTCGCACCCGGCTCCGAAAAATCTGAGCCGCAGAAATTTCAAACGGACCCACTACCCCGGGCCGCCGTCCCTTGACAGCCGGTGCCGGCATGGAGATCAGCCATCGTCGAAGTATTTCAGTGATGATTGACGATGGCTTCCAAAGGCCCACGGCCTTTGGCGGGTTTCAGGGCAGAGCCCTGAATTGAAATACCGCGTCGCTATCCGACTCTCTTCTCAGGCCTCCGCCCCCAAACCCGCCAAAGGGCTTGCCCTTTGGAAACCGACATTCGGACGATCGCCGGTCCAGGTCAGCGCAGGCTTCGGCGCGGGGCGGCCTCCGCCGGCACGGCCCCAGTGAGGCAGGCCACGGCGGCCGGCGTCAGGGTGAAGCGCGGCGGCGCGAAAGGCGAGTCCTCGCGCAGGTCGCCGCGCTCCAGAAACCCGAAGTGGGCGAGCTTCTCGGCAATGTCGCGCACGCGGCGCAGCGGGAAGAAGCCCGGATAGGTCGGCGTCCACTCGTCGGCGTCGAGGTCGAGGGGCATGAGGTCGCGGCCCGACACGAAGACGTAGGCCAGCATCTTGTCGGGCAGCGTCGTGGCCGACAGGAACCGCGTCGCGAGTTGGGCGCGCCGCGCCGCGAAGCCCCGTGCCACGGCCGCGACCTCGTCCCAGCCGGCGCGGTCGTCGACGTCGAACCCGGCGTCGGCCAGCCGTCCCCAGCGGCCCGTCACGTCCACCATCGGCACGGTGAACAGGTTGCCCTCGGTGCGCAGCTCCTCGAGTTCGCTCGAGCGCACCTCCTCGGTGAGCAGCACGACGTCGGGGTTGCCGGGGCGCGACAGGTCGAAGGCACGGCCCATGCGCAACGCCCATTCGCGGCCGGGCTCGCCGGCGAAGCGCGCGCGGGGGCGCCGCTCGAAGCCGCAGCGGTGCCAGGCGGCCAGAACCTCCCGCTCGGCGGCGGCGCGGCGCAGCTCCGACAGGCAGGCCTCCACCGTGTCGAGGAAGGCCGGCAGGTTCAGCGGCTTCTGCACGATGGCGTCGAACACGATGCCCTCGGCGTCGCGCAGCTCCAACCCCTCCGGGTCGGCCGTGACGCCGATGAAGCGGGTGCCGGAGGCGGGCCCGCCGTCCTCACAGATCCGCCGCGCCGCGGTGGCGCCGTCGAGCAGCGGCATGTGATAGTCGAGCACCGCGACGTCGAAATGGCCGCGCCGCAGCAACGCCATCGCGCCCAGGCCGTCGCCCGCCACCGTGACGGCGTGGCCGCGGTCGGACAGGACCTGCGACATGACGTAACGCGCGATCTCGTCGTCGTCGGCGATGAGGATCTGCGCGGGCATCGGCTGGGGCCCTCCTTGGCTCGGGGCCGACAGTGGCATCAGATGGTAAATTCTTCGCTGTCGCGGCGCGGCGGGCCGCCCGCGCCCGCGGAACTCCGGGCGCCCCGGCTCGATTGACGCGGCGTCGACGGACGGCCCGGAGGTGAGCCGCCGGCTCGCCTGTCCCGCACCAGGAGTCCGACGCCATGGCGACCCAGACAGTGACGGCCCTGTTCGATCGATACGAGGCGGCGGCCGATGCGGTCCGCCGGATCGAGGCGGCGGGCGTGCCGCATGACGCGATCAGCCTCCTGTCGAACGACGTTTCGCACAGCCAATATTACGGCGCGGTCCCCGGCGACGCCGAGGCCATGCCGGACGGGCAGGTCAGCGGCACGGGCGCGGGGGCGTCGCTCGGCACGCTGCTCTGCGGCGGGGCGGGACTCCTCGCGGGGATCGGCATGCTGGCGATCCCGGGGCTCGGGCCCGTCGTCGCCGTGGGCTGGCTCGCCGCCACCCTGGTCGGGGCCGGGGTCGGGGCGGCGGCCGGCGGGCTCGTCGGCTCGCTGACCGACATCGGCGTCAGCGAGACCGATGCCCACGCCTATGCCGAAGGCGTCCACCGCGGCGGCACGCTGCTGACCGTCAAGGCCGAGCCCGACGTGGCGCGGCGCGTGAGCGAACTGCTCGACCGGGACAGCGCCGTGCCGATGCCCGAGCGCGAAGGCGCGTGGCGCGACGCCGGCTGGGGCGGCCGCTACGTCGGCAACAGCGCCGTCACGGGCGCGCCCGTCTTCTCCGACCCGACCATGCTGGGCGGCGGCGTGCCGGGCGAAAACCTCGGGCCCGACGCCCTCGACCGGGAGCGGGCGAGCGACGAGAGCCGTCCGGGCACGCCCGTCGAGGCTGCGGGCGGCGTGGATGGTGCGCTGTCCCGGCCGCTCGCCGAGCTGCGGCCCGGCCGCGTGCGCATCTACGATCACGGCTGACGGTCCCGTCCGCGCCACGGCCGGACGGGTTTTTCGGACGCCGGATCGCCCCGGAAGATAGAGAACGGGCCCTCCGTTGCACGCCAGACTGCGTCAGGATGTCGCGAATTTTGAGCGGAACCGGCGTCGATCGGGCGGGAAATGCCCCAGTCTGAACGGGTGTTCATCTCCCTTCGGACCCTGCCGACATCGCCGACGGGGCAGCTTCCGGTGCTCCTCGACGGGTTTCGGAGGCCGTGCGGCTCTTCTTGAGCGCTCCCCGGCCGGCCCTCGCCACCACTGTCCTATATTGGCCACAGCTTGAAGTCCGAGGTTCCCGGAAGTAACGATCGCGACGTCGAAGTAGAGAGCGACGGACGCGCAGCCTTTGCGGGGCGATGCTCCTAGAGCTGCAAAGCCGGCAAGATCAAGGCCGGATCGCCGGTTGTAAAGCTCAGACCGTGCCACGGTCTATTCGGCCCACATTCTCGCCCCAAACCGACTTAGGTTATCGGCCCGTCCGCAACGGAACGGGAACGATCCATAGTGAAATTCGAGTACATCGTGCTGCCGGCCCTCCTCTTGTCGGCCTCGCTCGCCCCCTCGGCCGCCGAGGCCCGCGGCTCTCACGCCGCGCAGGGTGCCGGTCTCGCGTCCTGGTATGGTCCGGGTTTCGGCGGCCATCGCACGGCGAGCGGCGAGCGGTTCAACACCGGCGCTTTCACGGCCGCGCATCGTTTCCTGCCGTTCGGGGCCAAGGTCCGCGTCACCAGCCGTCGCACGGGGCGCTCCGTGGTGGTGCGGATCAACGACCGCGGCCCCTTTGCCCGCGGCCGGATCATCGACCTGTCCCCCGCGGCCTCCCGCGCGCTCGGCATGGACGGCACCGAGGCGGTGACGCTGGCGAGGCTTTGATCGGGCCCGCCGCGAACCGGGCGGAGCCGCGCGGTGCGGGAATGCCTGCTCTGCCGTGCCTCCTCCGCGAGCGATTGTGCGATGCAATATGCACCGATGCGCTTATCTTGAGGTCACACGATACCGGAAGGCACCGTGGATGGCGCCGCCCCCATCGGTGGGCGGGGCCTTCGATCATCCACGAGCGGGGAGCCGGCCCGCGGCGCCGCAGAGCGCTTCGGCTCCTCGCCCACCGACAAGAAGAAGACGCATGCGTACGATCACCAAACTCGCCCACCTGGGCATCCAGGGCGGGCTGTCCCCGCTGACCGACGTGCTGGGCCAGTTCAAGCGCGCCCTGAGCGCCAAGGCCGACCGCCGCCCGACCCGCCCCCTGCAGGACCTCGACAGCTGGTCCGACCAGGCCGAGGTCGCGTTCTACGAGACCTGCAAGGCCAGCCGCTGCCTTTGACGGCTCCGCGTCATCCGCGCCGGCGGAGCCTGAGCGTCGCCCAGCCTTCGATCTCGCCCCGCCCCACAAGGGCGAAGCCCTGCGTGCCGTAGCTCGACAGGATGCCGCGCACGTCGCGCGGCAGCAGCCCCGACAGGATCAGGTCCGCCATCGGGGCCGCATGGGCCGCGATGGCGGGGGCCAGCATCCGCAGCGGCCGCGCCAGGATGTTGGCCAGGATGAGGTCGTAGGGCGCGCCGCTCCGCAGCGCGGGGTGGTGCAGGCCGGCCGCCACCACGGGCCTGACGAAGCGCCCGACCCCGTTCAGCGCGGCGTTTTCCCGCGCGGCCGCGACGGCCGTGGGGTCGAGGTCGCCGCAGGAGATCGCGCGCTTCAGGGCCTTGGCGGCCGCCATGGCCAGCACGCCCGTCCCGGTGCCGAGGTCGACCACCCGGCGCGGCCGCCGCCGCTTCAGCACGGCGTCGAGCGCCAGGAGGCAGCCGCGCGTCGTGCCGTGGTGGCCGGTGCCGAAGGCCAGCGCCGCCTCGATCTCCAGCGCGAGGTCGTTCGACCGCACGGCGCCGCGGTCGTGCTGCCCGTGCAGGAGGAAGCGACCGGCCCGCACGGGGGCCAGCCCGGTGAGGGAGCGCTGCACCCAGTCCTGCTGGGCGATCTGCTCGGTGACGATCGTGGCGGCCAGCGCCTCGCCCATGGTGTAGGCGATGAGCGCGCGGATGCGCCCCTCCTCCAGCCTGCGGCTGAAGTAGATCTCGCCGATCCAGGGTTTGGTGTCGCCGGGGCTGGACTCGTCCTCGAAGTAGGCCGCGGCCGTCTCGGCGGGATCGAAGACCTCCATCACGATATCCGCCGCCGCGCGGGCCCGGGCCTCGTCGCAGGTGAACCGCAGCAGTTGCGCCGCGTCGTTGGGAGGCAGGCCTTCGAGCATGGTGGCGGCTATCACGGCCCCGGGGTGCTGTCACGAGGGAGCGATCGAGACATGGTGAGAGCCGCTTCGGCCGTCCTGGCCCTCCTTCTGGCTTTGGCCTGCCCGACCGGCGGGGCCGAGGCCGCCGCGCCCGGCCCCCCGTCCGTCGCGGGCTACGGCCGCGGCGATCCCGCCTGCCGCGCCTGGACGGACGGCTGCACGATCTGTGAGGCGGATCCGGGCGCCGCCGCCCGGTGCTCGACGCCCGGCATCGCCTGCACGCCGCGCGCGATCGCCTGCGAGGCCCCGCCGCCCCTTTCCGGGGGCGGGACGGGGGACCCGCGGTGACGGGCCGGGCGGGCGTCCGCAGGCCGGAGCCGCAGGCTGGACAACCATCCGCAGGGGTGCAAAAGATCGACGGGAAACGGAGCGTGCCGGTGCAGCCGCGATCGGTGGCGAAGGGTCGCATTGAGGCGGTGTCGGGGCGGACTTAACCGTTTCGGCCCGAAGCGGTTCGATCGAAGCCGGGACGAGGCCGCGGACCGCCGATCCGGTCCGCGGGCGAACGACGAATTGGGAGTGACGCGTTGTCGACCGCCACCGCGAATCCGAACCACGGGCCGACGGCCGGCGTGACCCGCCGCGACATGCTCTTCATCGCCACGGGCGCGGTCGGCGCCGTCGGCGTCGGCTCGGTCGTGTGGCCGCTCGTGACCTCGATGAGCCCGGACGCCTCCACCCTGGCCCTGGCGTCGACCGAGATCGACATCTCCAAGATCGAGGAGGGCCAGATCGTCACCGTGAAGTGGCGCGGCAACCCGGTCTTCGTGCGCCACCGCACCGCCAAGGAGATCAAGGCCGCGCAGGACGCGCCGCTCGCCGACCTCAAGGACCCCCAGGCCGACGCGGACCGGGTGCAGAAGCCGGAATGGCTGATCGTGCTCGGCATCTGCACGCACCTCGGCTGCGTGCCGCTCGGCCACGACGGGGCCTACGACGGCTGGCGCTGCCCCTGCCACGGCTCGATCTACGACACGTCGGGCCGCATCCGTTCGGGGCCGGCGCCGCTCAACCTCGCCGTGCCCACCTACAGCTTCATCGGCCCCACCAAGGTCAAGATCGGCTGAGGGCCGCCGCCGTCAACGCCAACCGTCCTTCCCCGACGTCCGCCCGGACCCGAGAGACCGTCCCGCAAGAGAGCGAAACGCCATGAGTGGAGCCTCGACCTACGTCCCGAAGAACCCGGTGCTGCGCTGGTTCGAGAGCCGGCTGCCCGTGATGGGGCTCGTCCACTCGTCCTTCGTGGTCTTCCCCAACCCGCGCAACCTGAACTACTTCTGGACCTTTGGCGGCATCCTGGCCTTCATGCTGGTCTGCCAGATCGTCACCGGCGTGGTGCTGGCCATGCACTACACGCCCGAGGCGACCCTCGCCTTCGCGTCCGTCGAGCACATCATGCGCGACGTGAACTACGGCTGGATGCTGCGCTACATCCACGCCAACGGCGCCTCGATGTTCTTCATCGCGGTCTACGCCCACATCGCCCGCGGCCTCTACTACGGCTCCTACAAGGCGCCGCGCGAGGTGCTGTGGATCTTGGGCCTCATCATCTTCCTGCTGATGATGGCGACGGCCTTCATGGGCTACGTGCTGCCCTGGGGGCAGATGAGCTTCTGGGGCGCCAAGGTCATCACCTCCCTGTTCTCGGCCATCCCGGCGGTGGGCGATTCGATCACCATCTGGCTGTGGGGCGGCTATTCGGTCGGCAACGCCACGCTGAACCGCTTCTACTCGCTGCACTACCTCCTGCCCTGGATGATCGCCGGCGTGGTGGTGCTCCACATCTGGGCCCTGCACGTCCCCGGCTCCAACAACCCGGTCGGCGTCGAGGTGAAGAGCAAGAAGGACACGCTGCCCTTCCACCCCTACTTCACCGTGAAGGACGGGCTGGCGCTGGTCAGCTTCATGCTGTTCTTCGCCTATTTCGTGTTCTTCATCCCCAACTATCTCGGCCATTCCGACAACTACATCGAGGCGAACCCGCTGGTGACGCCGGCCCATATCGTGCCGGAATGGTACTTCCTGCCCTACTACGCCATGCTGCGCGCCGTGCCGTCCAAGCTCGGCGGCGTCTGCGCCCTGTTCGGCTCGATCCTGCTGCTCGCCTTCATGCCCTGGCTCGACACGTCGCGCATCCGGTCGTGCAACTTCCGTCCCGTCTACCGGGTGTTCCTGTTCCTGTTCTTCGCCACCGTGGTCGGCCTCGGCTATCTCGGCTCGCAGGAGCCGACGGGCGCCTACGTGATCGCCTCGCAGATCCTCACGGCCTGGTACTTCATCCACCTGCTGGTGATCACGCCGCTGATGGGCTTCTTCGAGACGCCGCGCCAGTTGCCGGCCTCCATCACCGAGGCCGTGCTCGGCCCGCGGATGGCCGGCGGCTCGGGCGCCTTCGCGGCCGCCCGCACGGCCGCCAGCCCCTCGGTCGACGGCTGAGCATGGCGCCCCGCATCCCCCGGAACACCACCATGTCCGCCAGATCCATCCCCATCGCCGCGGCGCTGCTCCTCGGCCTCGCGGGCGCGCTCCCGGCCGCCGCCCAGGAGGCCGGGGCCGAGACCCCGCTGCCGCCGATGCAGCACTGGTCCTTCTCGGGACCCCTCGGCACCTACGACACCGCGCAGCTCCAGCGCGGCTACCAAGTCTACCGGCAGGTCTGCTCGAACTGCCATTCGGCCAAGTTCATGTCGTTCCGCAACCTCGCGGAGCCCGGCGGCCCGGAGTTCTCGGACAGCCAGGTGAAGGCGCTGTCCGCCACCTTCAAGGTGCAGGACGGGCCGGACGATTCGGGCAACATGTACGAGCGGCCGGGCCGGCCCTCCGATCCCTTCCCCTCGCCCTTCGCCAACGAGCAGGCGGCGCGGGCCGCCAACGGCGGCGCCCTGCCGCCCGACATGTCGACCCTGGCCAAGGCCCGCTCCTTCGAGCGCGGCGGGCTGTGGTTCCTGGCCGAGCCCTTCAGCGAATACCAGAACGAGGGGCCGGACTACATCCACGCCCTGCTCAATGGCTACAGGGAGGACGTCCCCAAGGACGTGAAGGTGCCCGAGGGCAAGTACTACAACGTCTACTTCCCCGGCCACGCCATCTCCATGCCGCCCCCGCTCAGCGACGGCCTCGTCGACTATTCGGACGGCTCGCCCAAGACCGCCCAGCAATACTCTGAGGATGTCGCGGCCTACCTGCAATGGATGGCCGAGCCCAAGCTCGACCAGCGCAAGCAGACGGGCTTCAAGGCCGTGATCTTCCTGGCGATCTTCGCCGTGATGCTGTTCTTCATCAAGCGGCGCATCTGGGCCGGCGTGAAGGACGCGAGCGGCACGGCCGGTGCCGGATCCATGCCGCTGATGGATCCCAAACCGCGGACCTGATCCTCCGCCGCCCCCGCCCGAGGCCGGGTCCTCCGCGCGATCCGGCGCCGGGGACCCCGCCCGGCGATCCGCAACCGGGCCGGCCCGTCGCAAGTTGACGAGGCCCCGCACCGGGACCATCCTGACGCCCCGTCGAGCCGTCGCTGCCCGCCCGGAAAGGGGCGCGACCCGCGCGTGCCGCCCGGCTCGAATCACACATCGCCGCGCGGGCACCGGCCCGCACAGCACCGTTGAGAGTGAATGAGATGGACAGAGTGCCCATGACCGTCGCGGGCTATTCCGCGCTGGAAGCCGAGCTCAAGATGCGCCAGCAGGAGGAGCGTCCGCGCATCATCCAGGCGATCTCGGAAGCGCGGTCCCATGGCGATCTGTCCGAGAACGCCGAATACCACGCCGCCAAGGAATCCCAGTCGCTGAACGAGGGCCGCATCGCCGAGCTCGAGGACAAGCTGTCGCGCGCCGAGGTGATCGACGTGTCGAAGCTGTCGGGCAGCACCGTGAAGTTCGGCGCCACCGTGACGCTGGTGGACGAGGACACCGAGGAGAAGAAGGTGTTCCAGATCGTCGGCGAGAGCGAGGCCGACGTGAAGGCCGGCAAGGTGTCGATCACCTCGCCGACCGCTCGGGCGCTGATCGGCAAGAAGACCGGCGACAGCGTCGAGGTCAACACGCCCGGCGGCGGCAAGAGCTACGAGCTGCTCAACGTCGCGTTCCGCTGACCGCGCGGTCCGCGATGCCCGGCCTCCCCCTCACCCGCCGCGCCGCGCTCCGCCTCGCTGCCTCGGCCGCCGCCGGGGCGACGCTGTCGTCCTCGCCCGTGCTGGCAC
>CAXTFP010000047.1:0-11165 GCA_964243135.1 uncultured Lichenihabitans sp. | reverse complement strand
GCCCAGGGCCGCGAGCGGGTTGCGCAGCAGCCGCAGCCCGGCGCCGACGGCGAGCCGCAGCCGCGCCCCGGCGGGCGAGCGCGGGGTCGGGTCGGACAGCCACGCGCGCAGCGTCCCCGCGGGCGGATCGTCGCGGGACCGGGCGGCCGTCACCGGGGCCGCAGCCTCGGGTCGGCGATGCGGTAGAGCGCGTCGCTGAGGAGGTTGATGCCGATGAACACCGCGCCCACCACGATCGTGCCGCCGAGCACCGCGTTCATGTCGGCGTTGAACAGCGACTGGGTGATGTAGAGGCCCAAGCCCGGCCAGGCGAAGACCGTCTCGGTCAGCACGGCGCCTTCGAGCAGCGTCGCGTAGCTCAGCCCGACCACGGTGATGAGCGGCACGAGGATGTTGGGGAAGGCGTGGCGCCACACCACGCTCCAGTAGCCGTACCCCTTGATGAGCGCGGTGGTGACGTAGTCCTGGCCGAGCTGCGCGATGGTGAAGCTGCGGGTCATGCGGGCCACGTAGGCCAGCGACAGGTAGCCCAGGATGGCGGCCGGCAGCACGAGGTGGGCGGCGGCGCTGCGGAACAGGTCCCAGGCGCCCGCCATGGCGCTGTCGACGAGGAGGATGCCCGTCGTCGGGTCGAGCGCGTCCTCGTAGCCCGCGTCGACCCGGCCCGGCCCCGCGACCCAGCCGAGCCTGCCGTAGAACAGGAACAGGCCCATCAGCCCCATCCAGAACACCGGCATCGAGTAGCCGAATAGGCCGACGACCCGCACGAGGTGGTCGGGCCAGCGGCCCTTGCAGGCGCCCGCCACCACGCCGGCCGGCACGCCGAAGGCGACGCCGAGCAGGATCGCCGCGGTGGACAGCTCGAAGGTGGCGGGGAAGAAGTGGAGGAGGTCCGACAGCACCGGGTTGGAGGTGATGACGGAGGTGCCGAGGTCGCCGTGCAGCACCTTGCCGAGGTAGATGGCGTATTGTTCCGGCACCGAGCGGTCGAGGCCGATGGCGAGGCGCGTCGCCTCGTAGGTGCTGCGGCTCGCGTGGTCGCCCACGATGGCCAGCACGGGGTCGACCGGGATGAAGCGGCCGATCACGAAGGTGACGCCCGTGAGGCCGAGCAGGCTGAGGAGGGCCGAGGCCGCGAGGCGGAGGACGGCCCGCAGGAGCCGCGCCGGGACGCGGGCGGCCGGCGACCCGCGCCGGCTCTCGGTGTTGGTGGTGGAGGTGATGGCGCAGCGCCTTGAACGTCAGGTGATCGATTTCAAAAGGGCTCCGGCCTTTCGCGGGTTCTGGGGCGGAGCCCGATGGGCGCTGAGATTGGAGCTAAAGCTCTGATCTCCAGCGCCGAAGTCAGTGCCGATGGGGCTCTGCCCCAAACCCCGCCAAAGGGCGAGCCCTTTGGAATCCATCATGGGGGGCGACGTCAACTCGATATCCAGCACCGTCCTCCCGCGAGCCCTCCCCGCATCCTGCAACCATCGTGCCGTCGCGCCGGTATAGTCCCCGAGCCCGCCGCACCGTCCGACGAAAAGCCGACACGAGAGCCATGACAGACACCCCCCTCATCCCGGTCTTCGACGGCCACAACGACATGCTGCTGCGATTCGCGCTGCACAAGGCGCAGACCCCCGAGCACCTCTTCGGACAGGGGGACGGCCGCGGCCACATCGACCTGCCGCGGGCCCGGGCGGGCGGCTTCGCGGGTGGGTTCTTCGCGGCCTTCCCGCCTCCCGTCGCGGTGCCGAAGCGCGACAATGCCGCCAAGGGGGCGGACGACGACATGCCGCCGCCGCCGGCGCTGCTGGCGCTCGACGCCGCCCAGGCCTCGACGGCCCACATGTTCGCCATCCTGCTGCGGCTGGAACGCGCCTTCCCGGACGACCTCCTGATCTGCCGGAGTGTGGCGGACATCCGCTCGGCCCTGGCGACGGGCCGGATGGCGGCCGTGATGCACATCGAGGGGGCAGAGGCGATCGACCCGGACCTCCACATGCTGGAGGTGCTCCACGCCGCCGGCCTGCGCTCGCTCGGCCTCGTGTGGAGCCGGTCCAACGCCTTCGCGCACGGCGTCCCGTTCCGCTTCCCCAGCTCGCCCGACACGGGGCCCGGCCTGACCGACGCCGGCCGCGCCCTGGTGCGCGCCTGCAACGAGCGCCGGATCCTGGTCGACCTGTCGCACCTCAACGAGCAGGGCTTCTGGGACGTCGCGGCTCTGTCGAGCGCGCCGCTGGTCGCCACCCATTCCAACGTCCACGCCCTGTGCCCGGCGTCCCGCAATCTGACCGACCGCCAGCTCGACGCCGTCCGCGAAAGCCGGGGCGTGGTCGGGCTCAACTTCGCCACCTCGTTCCTGCGTCCCGACGGCGCCATGCGGGCCGACACCGACCTCGACCTCATGCTGCGCCACCTCGACGCGATGGTCGAACGGCTGGGCGAGGACGGCGTGGCCCTGGGCTCCGACTTCGACGGCGCCGTCGTGCCGGCGGGCATCGGCAGCGTGGCGGGACTGCCGGCCCTGTTCGCGCGCTTGCGGCTGTCGGGCTATTCCGAGGCGCTGCTCGGCAAGATCGCGCACGGGAACTGGCTGTCGCTCCTGGAGCGGACCTGGGGCTGAGTCCTACGTCGGCGGCAGATCGGGTCGGGACGGGATCAGGCGCCGCGCCGCCGCGCGCGCCCGCGCCAGCAGGTCGGCGTAGCCGGTCCGGATGGGCCGGGGGATGCCCCGGTAGAGCCGCTTCAGCCGCGGCTTCAGCTCCCGCGACAGCGTCAGGAACAGTTTCCCCCCGAGGCTGCGCACCACGGCGTAGTCCGTGACCGCGACGGAGTCCTCGGTCCACTCGGTCTTGTGCGGCTGCGAGGGCGGCATGAAGTCGAAGGTCTCGATCCCGCTGTCGCCCTCCTGGAACATCTCCCACAGGAGCAGGCGGCTCGGCGCATGCGGGGCATAGCGCAGGTCATAGCTCTGGATCATCGAATAATAGTGGCCGCGCTCCAGCACGCCGATCTCGACCGCCGCCGTGGCGCCGCCGACGAGGAGACGGCGCATCGTGAAGAGCCCCAGGCTCGCCACCGCCGTGATCGCGCCCACGTTGGCCCCGTGGCTGTAGCCGGCGCTGACCATGCCGCGCTCGCGCGACCAGTCCCGCTTCAGCCGGAAGGCCTCCCGCAGGGCCGCGACGTGGTCGGCCGCGGGCAGAACCTCGAAGCGGACGGGCCCGTGCTCGGCCAGGCGTTTATGATGGCGCCGCAGGGCGTTGACGCTGCGCCCGCTCCGCTGCGGACGCGCGCCCTCCCCCCTGCCCAGGCGCAGGAAAGGCGCCGCGTCGCTCGCCTGGGCGTGGTCGCGGAGCCAGGGCCGGCCGTGACGTTCGAGCGCCGCGTCGGCCCGCACCTTGCGCAGGCGGACGAGGTCCACGTCGCGCTGGGACAGCACCGCCCGCCACGCGCTGTCCAGCCATCGCGGGGCCTGGGGCGCGTCCTCGACGAGGACGTCGCAATATTGGGTGGCGGGCTCGCCCAGGGCATGGAGGACCGTGATGGCGCCGCGGCGGCGCGCGGCCAGCGGCCACACGAGCACCAGGCGTCCCGCTTCCCGCACCGTGACGATCCTGATGTCCTCCCGGAGCCCGGCCGCCCGGCAGGCCTCGGTCCAGGCCGCGCACCACTCGAAGCTCTGGTAGAACGAGGGGCCCGCCGCCCTGGCCCGGAGCGCGATCCACTCGCACCGCAACGCGGCGACGCTGCGGACGATGACGGCCGGCTCCGCCGGCGCCCCCGCCGACAGCGGACCGGCCGCCGCGGCCCTCGGCTGGACGTCGCGCCCGATCAGATGATCCGGGATGGGCATCGCGCGCAATGACGTGACCTTGTCCATGGCTCAACCTGCCCCCACAGGCCAGACGAGAAACGAATCGAGCATGCAAAACAATACGGATTAAAATTCAGTTTACAATCAGCATCTCGCCAGATATCTTCACTCAACCGATGTATAGTGTATAAATTAAAGTCGAGCCGATCCAGTCGCGACGCCCGAGGCGCGCGTTCTGTTCTTCGCATCGATGTCCCCGCGCCGGATCGGCGCGGGGACCGGGACCGTCAGGCGTGGAAGCTGATGTCGTGCCTGTTGGCCTTCAGCTCGGCCTTGCTGACGCCCGCCAGCCTGATCGTGTCGGAGGTGGCCGAGTCGGTGATCACGACCCCCTCCCGGGTGTCGTGCGCGTCGCGCAGCACCTGGGCGATGGACCCGCCGAAGTCGGAACCCGGCAGGCTCAGCGTGTCGTGGGCCGCGCCGTCGACCTGGAACCGGGACACGACGTCGAGGGCGCCGCCCGGGTCGAACACGTAGGTCGCGCCGGGCTGGGCCGTGACGGCCTGCCTCAGGCCGCTCCGGTCGGCGCCGTCGTCCGTCCAGGCGAACACGTTGCCGATGTGGCCGTGGGGCGTCGCCCCCCGGTCCTCGGCGATGTCGGCCTCGACGGGATCGCCGGACAGGACGTTGTCCGGGTCGCCGGGATCCTTGTAGGTCGCGTCGTCGAAGGACACGTCCGACCCCGGCGCGTAGAAGATGAGGCCGCCCGACAGCGGGTCGCCGCGCCCCTGGTCGGTCGCGTCATTGTCGAAGGACCGGACGTCCCTGAAGGACACGTCGTTCGAGTAGGACGAGAAGGCGCCGTTCCCCATGTGGATCGCGTCCACATCGCTGACGTCCGTTCCCTCGGACGGGCCTTCGACCATGACACCGACGCCGCTCGGCGAGTTGTCGCCGTCCACCACGCCGCGGGCGATGGTCACGTCGCGGCTGTTGTAGACCGAGATGTCGTCCTCGGGGTGGGACAGGTCCGGGTCGTTATGGACGTAGAAGTCCGTCAGCGACGAGCCGTCCGACTCGCCGAACTGGACGAGCTGCCCGCCGGGGAACGGGCCCTGCATGTCGTAGCCCTCGATGTTCGAGAGCACCGTGCCGGGTGCCTGATCGGTGCCGACGCCGGTGCCGGTGTTGCGGAACGTGGCGTGGTCGACCTTGAGGCCCGAGACACCGAAGGCGTAGACGCCGGCGCTGCCTTCGCCGTCCATCCCGCCGTTGTCCGTCGCGGCCGGCGCGTCGACCTGGACGTTCGAGATCGTGGCGTCGTCGCCGAAGACGTCGATGCCGTCGCCCGTCGTGGCCTTGATGTAGACGTTCTTGATCGTGACGTCGTCGCTGGTGATCGTGATCGCCGGTTGATCGCCCGTGACGTCGAGGAACAGATTCTCGATGACCTCGCCAGGAGTGGTCGAGGTGATCGGCGATTGGCTGTAAGCAAAGCTATCAGGAACATCAATCGGCATGGATACGCCCTTTCAATAGGAGAGTCGTTTCTTGTTATTATAAAAATAAAAGTATTTTGCGTGATGACTGAAATATAGACTCTGAAATTCAATTCGATGTGTCGTAGGACGTCTTCCTCGATCGTTCGTCGAGAACCCATGATGCGTCGCTCGCCCCATCGGTGATCCTGAGGTGACAGGGCCATCGGGTGACGGCTTCTTCCATCGTGCGACGCCCGGTCCGGACTCCTCCACCGCGCTTCGCGCGGTCCCCCTCCTCCGCGGGGCGGAGGAGGAGACGCCCGCGACGTTGCGTGTCCTCCTCCACACCGTGGAGGAGGGGGACCGCCCTCAAGGCGGTGGAGGAGGCGGACCGGGTGCGGCGTCGGCCGAGCGATCCTCACCCGATCGCCCCGCCTGAGATGGGGGTTCGCCGCGCGATGAGGGCGCCCACCGCGGATCCTTGCCGAAGGATCGGGGGCGAGGACCTTCGAGGCGTCACCTGTCTTCCGCATGAGGGGCGATCCGGCCCTGCGCCGTGTCGCGCACCGCGTGAGCCTAGGACCCTCCCGGCGGGCTGTCAGGGCGCGCGATCCGGCTACCTCGAAAGCGCCGCCCTACCCCCATGGGCTAACCCGCACGCCAGCCTTCTCATCGGCCCTTGTTCTTCGCTTTATTCGGCCTGCGCTGATGAAGGCCGTCCCGGACGCTCATCAGTCGCGCGAAGACGACCGCCGCGCCGCGCCGCAGCGCCGGTTCCTTCTCGGTGGATCTGCGGATGAATCGAGCCCCTCCCCGCGACTTCTCTCGCCTCGCGCATCCGGTCCAGGACCTTCGTCCGCAATACGACATGGCGATCAGGACTGTGCTTCGTCTTCTCTGGCGCAAGCGGCTGCTGATCTGCGCGGCGGCGGTCTGCGTCGTCGCGGCGGCGCTCGGCGGGGCGGTCCTGATGGGCAAGACCTACGTCGGGGAAGCGCTCGTCCAGCTCAAGTTCGGCGGCGACGCGGGCCCGACGGCGGGAACGCCCCTCGTCACCGTGGACGGCGTGGCGATCGTCGAAAGCGAGGCCGAGATCATCCGCTCGCGGGCCCTGGCCCGGCGCGTGCTCGACCGGCTCGCCGCGGGGCCCGCGCCGGCCGAGGGCCATGACGCCGCCGCCTCGCCCGGGGCGGGCGGCGGCATCGAGGCTGACCGGAAGGTGCTGGCGCTGCAGGCCGGCCTGACGGTCAAGAACGACGGCAAGAGCTACCTGATCCACGTGATCTACGCGGCGCGCAGCCCCGGCCGCGCCGCCGAGGTCGCCAACGCCTTCGCCGAGGAATACCTCAAGAGCCGCATCGAGGTGAGCGTCGCGGCCGCCCAGCGGACGAGCGACTGGCTCGACGCGCAGATCGTGCAGGCGACTGCCGAGAAGGGAAAGGTCGACGACGAGATCCGCGCCTTCCGGGCGCGGCCGGACGTGGTCGCGGCCGATGCCGGCAATGCCCAGGTCCGCGAGCAGCAGATGCGCGACATCGTGGGGCAGGTGTCGTCCGCGGCCCTCGACAGCCAGCGCCTGGAGGGCCGCCTGCAGCGCCTCACGGAGGCCGCGGCGGCCGGTCGCGTGCCCTCCGCGCAGGACCTGCAGGGCTCGACCGACGTCCAGCGCCTGGTCGACGCGGAGGTCACGGCGCGCCAGGACGCGTCCCGGCTCGCCGAAACGCTGGGCACCAAGCACCCGCTCTATGCGCGGGCCGAGAAGGCCCACGAGGTCGCGCTCGCGCAGCTCACGGAGGCCGTCTCGGCCGCGGCCGAGATCACGCGCAAGGATCTCGCGAGCGCCCGGGCCGCGCAGGCGCAGCTCGCGGCGCGGCTCGCGGCGCTCAGGGCCGCGGCCCTCGACGGCCAGATCATCGACCGGACGCTGAAGGCGCTCGAAGCCCGGGACACGACCGCGCAGGGCGACCTCGACCGGCTGCGCGAGGCCCATCGCCAGGCCCTGGCGCTCGCCGACCTGAAGCCGATCGCGGCCCAGATGGTCAGCCGGGCCGAGCCCATCGCCATCCCGTCGTCACCCAACATGAAGGTGATCGCCGTCCTCAGCGGCCTCGGCGGGATCGTCGCCGGCCTGGCGCTCGTGTTCCTGCTCGAGCAGCGCGACACGGGCTTCGTGACGGGGGGGCAGGCCGCGGGCGACCTCGGCATCCCCTGCGGCGGCATGATCCCGGCCGTCCGCCACGGCGAGAAGCCGGTGGCGCGGCGCATCTACCATCAGGCGCTGAAATCGCTCGTCATCGGCGCCGGGCTCGCTGAGCCCAAGGACGGCTGCACGGTGATCGTGGTCACTTCGACCATGGCGGGCGAGGGGAAGAGCGACCTCGTCCGAGCCCTCGCGGCGACGCTGGGCGAGCTCGACCGCCGCGTCCTCGTCGTCGACGACAGCGGGTCGACCGTGGACCCGCTGGTGGCGCGGAACGCCGCCGAGGCTTCGGCGGAGCCCGCGGGCGACGCGCCGGACCGGCCCGAGCCTAGGACGGAGACGGCCCTGACCCCGTTCCACCGGCCGAGCGGCGACCTGGCCGAGATCCTGGCCAGCAGCGACCGGTTCAAGCCCTGGATCGCGGAGGCCAAGATGCAGTTCGACGTCGTGATCGTCGAGGCCCCGGCGGTCCTGGCGGACGTCGAAGGCGTCATGATGGCCCGCTCCGCCGACCTCGTGCTCTTCGCCATACGGTGGCGCTCGACCCCGAAGCAGGCCGCGGTCGCGGCCTTCCGGCAGCTCATCCCGGCCCCCGGCCAGCAGGCCCTGGTGGTGATCACCGAGGTCGACATGCGCGAGCACCGGAAGCTGGGCAACCGCGACAACCTGTATTTCGCGCGCCGCTACGCCGGCGCCGGCCGCTCGGCGGCCTGATGGGCGGCCGGAGATGGATGCGGGACACATGCAGCGCATCGTCGCGACCGGGGAGCACGAGCCCGTCCGCCTCCTCGCCGGCGCGAAGCCCGAACGGCCGTCCGGGGACCGGTTCCGTGACATCTACTTTGCCGCCCTCCTCCTGTCCGTCGCGGCCTACGCGTTCACCGGCAAAGGCTTCGCCTACGCGGGGATCCCGCCGGTCTTCCCGAGCGAAATCCTGCTCTGCGCGGGCCTGGTGACGCTGGCCCTGCCCGGTCCGTCGGCGGCCGTCCTCGCCAGCCTGCCGAACCTGCTGCTGGCCCTGCTCATGGGCTGGACCCTGGCCCGCACAGTCCCCTTCGTCGGCCCCTATGGGGTCGACGCGCTGCGCGACAGCGTCATCGTCATGTACGGCCTCTTCGGCCTCGTAACGGCGAACCTCATCCTGCAGAACCCGTCCCGCATCGACCGCGCGGTGCGATGGATGGGGCGTTTCTTCGCCGTTTACGGGACCCTGGCGGCGATCCTCTACGTCGCGCAAAAGTACCTCGACGGGGTGATGCCGCGTTGGCCGGCGTCCAACTCGCCCCTGATCGCGCTGCGGGGCGGCGAGGTCGCGGTTCAGATCGGGGGGGCGGCGGTCTTCGCGCTGCTCGGTCTGAAGCGCTCGTCCCCGCTGTGGGTGGCGGCGCTGTTCGTCGGGGTCGTCGTAGTGTCGGCGCAGAGCCGCGGCGGGATGCTGGCGATCCTGGTGCCGCTGCTCCTCGCCGTCCTGCTGACGGGCCGCGTCAGGGCTCCGCTCCTAGTGCTGACGGCCGTCCTACCCATCGTCGTGGCGCTCTACGTGGGCAACTTCGAGCTCCCCCTCCAGTCGGACCGGCGGACCGTCACGGTCTCACAACTGGTCGACAACGCGGCCAGCATCTTCATCGAGAGCGACTCGCAGGACAACACGCTCGACGATACCAAGCGCTGGCGGTTGAAATGGTGGGATCTGATCTTCGGCTACACGATCCACGGCGACTATTTCTGGACCGGCAAAGGCTTCGGCATCAGCCTGGCCGAAAGCGACGGCTTCTTGGGGACAGGGGGGAGCGGGCCGCCGCTGCGGAGCCCGCACAGCGCCCACATGAACATCCTGGCGCGAAGCGGTCTGCCGGGCCTCGTGCTCTGGATCGCGACCGGACTGGCCTGGGTCTGGATGGTGGCTCGCGGCATCTGGCTCGCACGGATGCGCGGCGACGATGAATGGTCGCGCCTCCTGATCTTCGTCCTGTGCGACTGGTTGGGCGTGGTGATCGACAGTTCCTTCGACGTCGCCATCGAGGGCCCCATGGTGGGGATCCTGTTCTGGGTGTTGTTCGGCGCCGGGGTCGGTCTGTCGATGACCTACGGTGCCCTGTGCCGCGAGCGCTTCGCGCATCACCGGCCGAGCGGGGCCCCATGGTGAGGGAGCACTGCGCCCCCGCGCCGTCGGGTCGGCGTCCGGTGCTCCGCCTGCCGGCGGTCGTGGCGCCGCTGGTCGACCAGGGCGTCATCAGCGCCGGCACGTTCCTGTTCAACGTTCTGCTGGCCCGCGCGATCCCGCTCGGCGACTACGGCCGCTTCGCCATGATGATCGGCATCGTGTCGCTGATGCAGGCCGGCTGCGCCTCGCTGGTCTTCTACCCGCTCGCGGTGCGCGGCGCGACCGCGGAAGAGGGCGCCCGAAGGCGCCTCATCGTCTCGGCTCTGTGGCTGATCCTGGCGGCCTGCGTGCCGCTGGCGGCCGTCCTGGCGGGGGCGGTCTGGTGGCTTCTCGACGGCGCGCTGCTCCTGCCGAGCTTCGCCGCCCTGGCGGCCGGTCAGATCCAGGAGGCGATGCGGCGGGGCCTGCTGACCGGCTTCCGGCACGGGTCCGCCATCCTCGGGGACACGCTGAGCTACGGCGGGCAGGTCGCGCTGCTCCTCGTCGCCTGCCGGAGCAGCACGGTGACTCTGGGGGGAGCACTCTGGATCATGGCCGCGACATCGCTCCTCGCCGCGGCCGTCCAGGCGGCTCAACTGCGGCTCGGCGGCGCACGGCCTCTGCCGTTCGGCCGGGTCGCCGCCGATTTCTGGGCGGTTGGCCGCTGGTCGCTGACGAGCAACCTCCTCGGCATCGCCCGCGGGCAGTGCCTGCCCTGGCTCCTGGCGGCGCTCGCCGGCCCGGCGGCGGCGGGCGCTTTTCAGCTCGCCCTGAACCTCGTCAACGTGGTCAACCCCGTGGTGTCGGGCGTCTGTAACATGGTGCCCCAGTTCGCCGCCCGGGCGCTCGGCTTCGGGTACCGGGCCGCCTGGCGCGCGTCGTGGCCGGCGATCGGCACCGGCGTCCCGCTGGTCGTCGGCTTCGTGGCCGTCCTCGCCCTGGCGCCGGGTGCGGCTCTGTCGCTCGTGTACGGAGCGCGGGCGGAGCCGTCGCTGCTCGTCGCGCCGATCCGCATCCTGGCCGTGGCGGCCCTGTTCTCCTACGCGTCCAACACCGCCTGCGCCTATCTCCACGGCGTCCTGGGCGGCCGCGACGCCCTCCTCGTGGACGTCGTGTCCACGCTGGCCACGGCGATCATGGGCCCGTTGCTCGTGGGCCTCGACGGGCTGGAGGGCGCGTGCGTGGCCTTCGCGCTCTCCTTCGCCATCCGGGCCGGTGGGCTCGCCTTCTTCACCGCGACGCGCGTCCTCGGGCCGGGGCGCGACCGAATCGGCCAGAGTTCCCCCCACGAGCAAACTCGGGAGAGACCCGCATGATCATCACGATCGTCACGCCCACCCTGAACGGCGCCGACTTCCTCCTGCCCTGCATCCGGTCGGTGCAGCGCAACCGCCATCCCAGCTACGAGATCGACCACGTCATCGTCGACGCCGGCAGCACCGACGACACCGTGGAGATCGCGCGGCGCAACGGCCTCAGGATCATCCAGGGCAAGGACAAGGGCATCTTCGACGCCATCAACAAGGGCTCCTTCGATTC
>CAXTFP010000046.1:0-11179 GCA_964243135.1 uncultured Lichenihabitans sp. | reverse complement strand
GCGGCCAGCCGAGCGCCTCGCGGCTCGCGAGATGCGTCACCTCGCGGCCGAAGCGGCGGTCGCGGAACAGCGCGTCGACCGTCGCGAAATCCGCGCAGCACCAGTGGCCGTAGTCTTCCCAGAAGAAGGTCGGGCAGGCGTCGCGGATCGCCCGGTAGCTCGGATAGGGATCCTGGACGAAGGCGAGGTCGGCGGGCGACAGCCGCACGCGGCGGCGCGCGGCGTCGATCCGCAGGGTGGGGGACGGCTCGGCCGGGCCCACGGCTCAGGCCGACTCCGTGCGGTCGTAGCCGTCGCTCACCGCCGCGGCCGCCACGGCCCGGGGGCGGCGGTGGCCGCTGATCTCGGCCCCGGCCCCGGGCGAGAAGCGCAGGTTCCAGATCGTGGCGGCGAGCGATATGGTGGTGACGGCGAGGAAGGCCGCCGAAAAGTCGCCCAGCGCCGGGTGGGCGTGGCCCCCGAGCGCCATGGACCCCTGCAGCGCCAGCGCGGCCGTGCAGATGCCGACCGACAGCATGAGCTGCTGGAACGTCGTGTAGAAGCTCGTCGCAGACGACATGCGCGAGGCCGGCACGGCGTCATACGCCACCGTGTTGTAGGCGGTGAACTGGAACGACATGAAGAAGCCGCTGAGCAGCAGCACGGCGAAGATGACCGGGAACGGCAGTCCCGGCCGGAACGCCGCGCAGAGCGCGTAGCCGCCGCTGGCGATGACCCCGTTGACGATGAGGCTGCGGCGGAAGCCGATGCGGCGCAGGATGCCGGGCGCGAAGGCCTTCATGGACATGGAGCCCAGCGCCGTGGCCACGATGATGCCCCCGCTCTGCGCGGCCGTGAGCCCGAAACCGAGCTGCAGCATCAGCGGCAGCAGGAAGGGCTGAGCGCCCTGCGTGATGCGCGTCAGCGAGCCCGCGATGACGGAGGTGCCGAAGGACGGCAGCCGCATCAGCGACAGGTCCATGATGGGGTCGGCGGTGCGCCGCGCGTGGCGGACGTAGAGCGCGCCGACGGCGAGGCCGACGGCGAGCAGCCCGGCCGTCGGCGCCCCGAGCCCCGGGTGGCTGGCGAGCTCGAAGCCGAAGAACAGGCACCCAAGCGCCACGCCGGACAGCGCCATGCCGGACCAATCGAAGGGGCCGGCGGCCTCGCCCCGGGCGTTCTCGATGAAGCCCAGCACCAGCGCGAGCCCGAGGAGGCCGATCGGCACGTTGATGTAGAAGATCCAGCGCCAGTCGAGGTAGGTGACGATGAAGCCGCCCACCGGCGGCCCGACGATCGGGCCGATCATGGCTGGCACCAGCAGCCAGGACATGGCCGAGACGAGGTTTCGGCGCTCGACCGAGCGCAGCAGCACGAGCCGCCCGACCGGCATCATCATGGCGCCCCCCAGGCCCTGGAAGGCCCGCGCCGCCACGAAGAGCGGCAGGCTGGGCGCCTGGGCGCAGAGCACCGAGCCCAGCATGAAGGCCGCGATGGCGCCCGCGAAGACGGTGCGCGAGCCGAAGCGGTCGGCCACCCGCCCGCTGGCCGGGATGAAGATGGCGAGGCTGAGCAGGTAGGAGGTGAGCGCGATGCTCATGCTCGGCGCCGCCACGCCGAAGTCGCGCGCCATGGTGGGCAGGGCCGTGGCCAGGATGGTGGCGTCGAGCTGCTCCATGAACATGGCGCTGGCCACGATCAGGGCGGTGAAACGGAAGTCGAGCGGCTTTGACGGCGGCGACGCCGCGTCCACCGAAGCTGCGTGGGTCATGGACTCGATCGGCGACCGGGAGGCTCGCCCGCATGCCGCGTGCCGATGCGGGCGCAGTCCCTCGATCTTCGGATGGATGGCGTTCGGCCGGGCTCCTCCGATTTATAGCGCCCCGAGTGTCACCGAACAGTGTCCTTCCGCCATGGCGGCCATGCGGCGCGCCGGGGGCTGGACCGACGTCATGCGGCCCCGAGGCGGAGGCGGCGCAGCAGGAGGCTGTCGCGCTGCGGCCTGATCTGGCGCATCAGGTAGGCGGCGAGCTGCGCGACCTCGACGGCCGCGCGCGCGCCCTCGTCGAGCGCCGACACGGCCGTCCCCCGTGTGGCGCTCCGGGCGAAGGCCGCGTCGTAGCTCAGGGTGGGGGCCACGGCCTCGCCCAGCGCCGCCAGCGCTTCCCCGATCTGCAGCCCTTCGAGATGCTTGTCGTCCACGCGCACCGGCGCGGTGACGACCTTCAGCTTCTCGGCCGTCGCCTCCGACCCGCGCAGCTCCCTCGCCCTGGCAATTGTCCTGTCGGCGGCCGCGATGTCGAGGCTGGAGGGACCGCAGGGGACCACCAGCAGGTCGGCGACCAGCACCGCCAGCTTGAACGCGGGGCCGAACCCTCCGGGCAGGTCGACGATGGCGACGTCGCCCCGGGTCTTGAGCGTGTCCCTCACCCAGACGAGGTCGTTCGGCGCCCTGACGGGGCTGTGATGGACGGGGACCGACAGCCTGCGCCGCGCCGCCCAGGCAAGCGCGCCACCCTGCGGATCGGCGTCGATCAGCGTCGCGGCCCAACCCTGGCGCACGACGTGGTCTGCCACGTTGACGGCCAGCGTCGTCTTGCCGGTGCCGCCCTTGCCCTGCCCCACGACGATGACGTTCATCATCCATCCTGAAGACGATGCGGAAATGATCAGGTCGATGGAAAGAATAGAATATCAATAACGCACGTCACACGAATCAACGGACGATAGTCGCAAAACCCTCGCCCATCAACTCGCGCCGGAGTGCAGCATCGGGGAGCCTCTACCACCCTCGCGGGACGATCGATGCGATGCCGCGTTGAGGATCGAGGCCCTGTCGTCACTCCCGGCGCGAATGTCGGGCGACATGCCATCCGAAGCGGCTCCTCATGCGGCGCGTCCCGCCCGTCAGGCGAGTGATCGACGCCCCGTGCGCCCTCCCGATCGGGCGCTGCGTGACCGTGCGCGGATGATTCGGCGGGATCGCCGACGCCGCCCCGAGGTCGATCGTTCCGATCGACGGATGATCGAGGAAGCATATCACCGTAACCCCGCTTCGACCGGAGCAGCCGGCTCCCTCTCGCCCTGAGCCGCAAGTTGAGGAACGCGCTCCCTATGCGCCCGACGTGCAGGCAGAACATGGGCGATGTATAATATTCGCCCATGTTCTGCCGAAAATTCATTCACGCGGCTCGTTGACAATCGAAAGTGAATCGCAAAGCCTGACACGGATGAGCTGTACTGCCGGGGGCTCGGCCGAACGGCGAGGTCACGGCGACGATAGTGGTGGAAGCGTCGGGTCGCGGATTGTCACCGGACCGTCATCGGCTTTGGGCAGAAGGCACGGCGTCAGCCGTGCCACCGGCGGCGGTGCGGCCGAGAGGGGCGCGCCCGCTCCGGAGGCAGGCGTCGAGAATCGGGCCGCAGGGCCGAAAGGACAGCACCGCATGAGCACCTTCCGCGCATCGAACCCCGCCGGTCTCCCGTCGCGGCGCGACCTCCTCGCCGGCACCGGGGGGCTCGCCCTCGCGGCCGCGCTCGGCCTGCCGCTGTTCGGCGCGCGGGCCGCCCTGGCGGCCGACGCCGACTGGGCCTCCGCGCCCGACCTCGAGAAGGCCAAGATGCAGGGGGCGCAGTTCACGTCCTACGGCATGCCCGACAGTTGGGCCAACTACGGCGAAGTGCTCCAGAAGATGGCCGGGCACTACGGCTTCGCCCTGGCCCACAGCGACACGGACATGAACTCGCTGGAGGAGGTCACGAAGTTCGAGGCCGAGAAGAACAACGCCGTGGCGATCTGCGCCGACATCGGCATCCTGTTCGGCAAGGTAGCCGAGACCAAGGGCGTCGTGCCGGCCTACATGCCGCCGAACGCCGCCAAGCTCCCGGTGGGCCTCAAGGGCGAGCACGGCGGATGGGTCGCGTCCTTCACGGGCGTGCCGGCCATCGTGGTGAACACCGACGTCATCAAGAACGTGCCGACCACCTGGGCGGACCTCGCCAAGCCCGAGTACAAGGGCAAGATCGAGACCATCGACGCCTCGAACGGCAGCGGCACTCACGTGGCGGTGTTCATCGCCTGGGCCTATGCCAACGGCGGCAGCGAGACCGACCTCACCCCCGCGGTCGCCTTCGCCAAGACCATGCTGGGCCAGTTCGCCACTGCGGCCGCCAACACGCAGACGCTGGAGAAGGGCGAGGTGCCGATCCAGATCAAATACGACTTCAACTGCATCGCGGCCGCGAAGGCCGTCGGGGCCAAGGGTGTCAACGCCAAGGTCATCATCCCGGAGGGCTCGATCTACGCCCCCTCGGCCCTGATGCTGAACAAGTACAACGTCGCCAAGATGGACGTGGCCAAGCTGGTGCTCGACTACGTGCTGACCGACGAGGGCCAGACGGCCTTCGCCAAGTTCGGCGCCCGCCCGATCCGCTGGGTGCTGGGCGACCTGAAGCTCCCCGACGACGCCAAGGCCAACTGGCTGCCCGACAGCGACTACGCCAAGGTACGCATCATCCCGGACTGGTCCAAGGTGGACCTGCAGAAGGTGTCGAGCGCTTGGCGCGAAGACGTCGCGGGCGGCTGAGAGTAATGGACCGCGCCGCCATCGGCGCGGGCGGGGCCGGGGCGTCCCGCCCCGCGCCGCGACCCCGGACCCTGACGGCGCGGCTCGCCGAATGGTTCGTCGACTGGTCGCTGGCCCTGCCGTTGATCGCGCTGGCCGGGGTGATGCTGATCGCCCCGGCCCTGGCCATGATCGTGTCGAGCTTCCAGACCGACGACGGCGCCTTCACGCTCCTCAACTGGACCAAGACCTTCGGGGCCGCCTCGGCCCAGCACGCCATCGAGAACTCGCTGACGCTGGCCGTCACGGTCGCGACGGTCGCACTCCTAGTCGGCGCGCCCCTGTCCTGGCTCGTGTCGCGCATGACGCGGCTCAACCGCTCGGTCAGCCTCGGCATCCTCAACGTCGCGACCAACTTCTCCGGCATTGGCCTCGGCTTCGCCTATGTGGCGGCGCTCGGCACCTACGGCATGGTGACCCTGGCGCTGAAGGGGCTCGGGCTCGACCTCGTGCCGCCGGCGCAGAGCTCCTTCTGGGGCCTCGTCATGGCGTATGAATATTCCAACGTCCCCCTCTTCGTGCTGCTGTCGCTGCCCGCCATGAGCCTGCTGCGCGACGAGTGGTGGGAAGCGGCCCAGACCTCGGCGGCGACGCGGCTCCAGTTCTGGCGCCACATCGGCTGGCCGATCCTGCGGCCCTTCCTGCTGGCGGACTGGCTGCTGATCTTCACCTGGTCGGTCGGGCTCTACGGTCTGCCGGTGGCGCTGATGGGCGAGCGGCCCGGTGCCTTCCGGCTCGTGCCGGTGGAGATGTACCGCTCGATGATCGGCTCGCTGTTCGGGGAGCGGCGGATGCCGGTCTACGCGGTGTTCCTGATGATCCTCGCGGCCATCAGCCTCTTGACCTACCGCTTCATCGTGCGCAGGGGCAACCAGTGGCTGACCTGACGCGGTCGGCCTACGAGGCAGCCGCCCCGGCGCGGGGGCTGCGGCTCGCGCGGTTCCGCCCGCCCGGCCCCGGCGCCTGGTCGGCCCTGATGCGGCTGGCGGCGGCGTGCTTCGTCTTCGTGCCGATGCTGGCCGTGATGCTCTACGGCGTCGCCACGCGCTGGACCTCCAACGTGCTGCCGGACGGCTACACGCTGCGGCACTGGAGCGACGCCTTCGGGGACGGGCGGTTCCGGCTGGTGCTGATGCGCAGCCTGGGGCTCGCGATCGCGACCGCCGCCATCGACCTCCTGCTCGTGACCCCGGCCGCCTACTGGCAGCGGGTGCGCAACCCCCGCATCCGCCCGGTCATCGAGCTCCTGGCCGCGATCCCCTTCGCGGTGCCCTTCGTGGTCATCGCCTTCGGGCTGCTGTCGCTCAGCGGCAGCTACACGCCGGCCCTCCAGGGCACGCTGTGGCTCATCGTGCCGGCCCACGCGGCCATCGCCTTCTCGTTCGTCTATTGGGCGATCGACGGCTCGCTCGCGGCCGCCAACGTCGTGGCCCTCTCGGAGGCCGCGCGCACCTGCGGGGCCAGCCTCGGCTCGACGATCCTCCGGGTGATCCTGCCCAACATCGGGCCCGGCATGGCGAGCGGCGCCATCCTGGCCTTCGGGGTCAGCTTCAACGAGATCGCCATGGTGCAGATCCTGGCGGGCGACCGCTTCGAGACCGTGCCGCTCTACACGCTGAATCTGCTGAAGAGCACGGACGCCGACTTCAACGTGCTGGCCGTGATGACCAGCGTCAGCTTCGGCATCACGCTTCTGCTGTCGATCGCGGTGGTCTACGTCAACCGCAGCATCGCGGACGCCAAGGCGGGTGCGGGCGGCCCCGCGCCGGGCGGCACCGCGACCGTCGCCGCCACGGGGACCACCGCGCCATGAGCACCATCAGCATCGACCGCGTGTCCAAGCGCTTCGGCGACAAGCTCGCCCTCGACGACGTCAGCCTCGACGTGCGGTCCGGCGAGCTGATCGCGCTGCTCGGCTCCTCGGGCTGCGGCAAGACCACCCTGCTGCGCGCCATCGCCGGCCTCAACCCGCCGAGCGCGGGCCGCATCCTCTTCGACGACCGCGACGTGACCGACCTGCCGACGCGGCTGCGGCCCATCGGCATGGTGTTCCAAAGCTACTCGCTGTTCCCCAACATGACGGTGAGGCAGAACATCGCCTTCCCGCTGAAGGTACGGGGGCAGGACGCGAAGCGCGCGGCGCGGCGCGTCGACGAGCTGCTGGCGCTGATCGGCCTCGGCCCCTGGGCCGACCACCACCCGGCCCAGCTTTCCGGCGGCCAGCAGCAGCGCACGGCCCTGGCCCGGGCGCTGGCGCCCGACCCCGCCGTGCTGCTGCTCGACGAGCCGCTGTCGGCGCTCGACGCGGTGGTGCGGCTGCACCTGCGCGACGAGATCCGCCGCATCCAGCAGAGCATCCGCACGACCGCGCTGCTCGTCACCCACGACCAGTCCGAGGCCCTGGCGGTGGCGGATCGCGTGGTGGTGATGCGCCAGGGCCGCATCGAGCAGGTCGCGACCCCGGCCGTGCTCTACGAGACGCCCTCGACCGAGTTCAGCGCCGCCTTCATCGGCAACCGCAACACGCTCGACCTGCCGGTGCGCGACGGCCGCATCCGCGTCTGCGGCACGACCGTGATCGAGACCGCCGTGGCGACGCCCCGCGCGCTGGTCTTCCTGCGGCCGGAGGACGTGCGCCGCGCCGACGTCGCCTCGGGCCAGCAGGCCCGGATCGAGAACCGCATCTTCCAGGGCTCGACGACCCGCTTCTACCTGGCCCTGGACACCGAGGATGGCCCGCTCCACCTCAAGGCCGACTGGCCGAGCCGCGACACGGCCGACATCGGCATGGGCGACCGGGTGCACATCAGCGTCGACCCGCGCGACGTCCACGTGTTTCCGGCATGAGAGATTGGTTTCAAAAGGCCGTCGGCCTTTTGCGGGTTTCAGGGCAGAGCCCTGATCCTCTTCCAGGGCTCCTCCCTGGATCTGCCAAAGGGCGAGCCCTTTGGAATCCTTCATTTGGCCGCTGACCGTCGGATCCGATGAATCGAGAGCGTCCCAACATCCTGCTCGTCACGGTGGACCAGTGGCGCGGCGACCTGCTCGGGTCGGCGCTGCACCCCTTCGCCCGCACGCCGAACCTCGACGCCCTGGCCCGCGAGGCGACGCGCTTCGCGCGGCACTACTGCCAAGCCTACCCCTGCGGCCCCGCCCGCGCCGGGCTGGTGACGGGGCTCTACGCCCACAAGCACCGCTCGGTCGGCAACGGCGTGCCGCTCGACGCGCGCCACCCCACGCTCTTCACCGAGCTGCGCCGCGCCGGCTACCGTCCGACCCTGTTCGGCTACACCGACACCACGCTCGACCCGCGCGGCAAGCCGTCCCTCGATCCCGACAACGGCGACTACGAGAACGTCTGCCCCGGCATGGCGGTCGACACGCTGCTGACCGAGCGCGCCACGCCGTGGCTGGCCCACCTCCGCGCTGCGGGCTACGCGGTGCCGGATCCCGACGCCGGCCGCGAGGGCATCTTCGCCCAGCGCGGCTTCGGCGAGCCGGCCGTCTTCGCGGCCGAACACAGCGAGACGGCCTTCCTGACCGACCGCTTCCTGTCCTGGCTGTCGGTGGCGGGCGCGGCACCCTTCTGCGCCCACCTGTCCTTCATCGCGCCCCACCCGCCCTTCGCGGCCGCGGCGCCCTTCGCGCAGGCGGTCGATCCCGAGGCGGTGTCGCTGCCGCTGCGCGGCGCCACCCCCGAGGTCGAGGCCGCGCAGCATCCGCTCGCCGCGGCCTTGATCGCCGCCACCGACCTGCGCCACTTCGCGCCGGGCCTTTCCGGCCCCGCGCGAAACGCCGACGAGGCGACGATCCGCCGGGTGCGGGCCATCTACGCCGGGCTCGCCGGGGAGGTCGACCACCACTTGGGCCGCATCGTCGCGGCGCTGCGCGACTCCGGCCGCTGGGACGACACGGCCGTGGTCTTCACGGCCGACCACGGCGAGCAACTCTTCGACCATTGGACGCTCGGCAAGACCGGCTACCACGACCAGTCCGCCCACATCCCCCTCATCCTGCGCGACCCCCGCCCGGCCGCGGACGCCGGGCGGGGCCGGAGCGTCGAGGCCTTCACCGAGTCGATCGACCTCCTGCCGACCCTCCTGGCCCTGGCGGGCCTCGACCCGCCGCCGAACCACGACGGGGCGAGCCTGCTCGGCTTCTGCGCCGGCGACGACCCGGCGGGCTGGCGCGACGAGGCCCACTGGGGCTTCGACTTCCGCGACATCGGCACGAAGCGCTTCGAGCGGCTGTTCGGCCTGCCTTCGGACTGGTGCAACCTCCAGGTGGTCCGCACCGACCGGCTGAAGTACGTCCACTTCGCCGGCCAGCCGCCGGTGCTGTTCGACCTCGTCGAGGACCCCCACGAGCTCGTCAACCGCGCCGATGACCCCGGCGCCCGCGCCCTGCGCCTCGAAGGGCTCGACCGCATGATGACGTGGCGGCAGCGGCACGAGGACCGGGCGCTGACGCGCTTCCTCGCCCGCGACGGACTGTTCCACGAGGACCGGGCATGACTGCCCACTACGATCTCGCGGTCGTGGGGGCCGGCATCTGCGGCCTCGCCCACGCCCTCGCGGCGGCGCGGCGCGGCAAGCGCGTGGTGGTGGTGGACCGCGACGCCCAGGCCAACGGCGCCTCGATCCGCAACTTCGGCTTCATCACCGTGACGGGCCAGCAGGAAGGCGAGTGCTGGCGCCGCGCCCTGCGCTCGCGCGACGTGTGGGCCGAGATCGCGCCGAAGGCCGGCATACCGCTCGTGCAGCACGGTCTGCTCACGGTGGCCCGCCGGCCCGAGGCGCGCGCCGTCCTCGAAGAGTTCCGCGCGACCGACATGGGCCGGGACTGCCGCATCCTGGAGCCGGCCGAGGTCGCGGAGCGCTACGCGGGCCTGCGCAGCGCCGACTTCGCCGGTGCGCTCCACTCGCCCCACGAGGTCCGGGTCGAGTCGCGCGAGGCGATCCCCAGGCTCGCCGCCTATCTCGCCGAGCGGCTCGGCGTCACCTTCCTGCGCGACACGGCCGTGCGGGCTGCGGCACCCCCGGGGCTGGAGACGAGCCGCGGCCCGGTCGAGGCCGAGGCCGTGGTGGTGTGCCCGGGCGACGACGCCCGCACGCTCCACCCCGAGCGCATCGCCGCCTACGGCGTGACGCGCTGCAAGCTCCACATGATGCGGCTGCGGCCGGAGCGGTACGACGTGCAGCTGCCCCCGGTCATGTCCGACCTCGGCCTCGTGCGCTACCTCGGCTATGCCGAGCGGACGGCCGCGGAAGCGCTGAGGGCGCGGCTCCGCGACGAGCAGGGGGAGCACCTCGCCCACGGCGTCCACCTCATCGTCGTGCGGTCCGAGGACGGGTCGCTGGTGGTGGGCGACAGCCACCACTACGCCGACACGCCCGATCCCTTCGCGCCCTCCGGCGTCGACGACCTCATCCTCGACGAATATGCCCGCGTCTTCGACGGCCCGGTCCCGCCGGTCGTCGAGCGCTGGACCGGCACCTACGCCTCGGCGCCCGACCGGCTGATGCTGGTCGACCGGCCGTCCGACGCCCTGCGCATCGTCATCATCACCAGCGGCACGGGCGCCAGCACCTCCTTCGCGATCGGCGAGGAGGTGGTGGCCGAGCTCTACGGCTGACGTTCGGGAGCCTCATCATGAAACACGTCAGGGCCGTGATCTTCGACTGGGCCGGCACGGTGGTGGACCACGGCTCGCTGGCCCCGATGGGCGCTTTCGTGGAAACCTTCGGCGAGTTCGGCGTCGACATCACCGTCGAGGAGGCGCGCGGGCCCATGGGCATGGCCAAGCGGCCGCACGTCGCGGCCCTGATGGCCCTGCCGCGCGTGGCCGCCGCCTGGGCCGCCCGGCACGGCCGCCCGCCCGGCGAGGCCGACGTCGACGCCGTCTACGAGGTCTTCGTGCCCAAGAACACGGCCGTGGCGGCCCGCTTCTCGCAGGTCATCCCCGGGGTCGCGGCCGTGGCGGCGGCCCTGCGGGCCGAGGGCGTGAGGATCGGCTCCACCACGGGCTACACCCGCTTCATCATGGCCGAGATCACCCCCCAGGCCGCCGGGCAGGGGTTCGCGCCCGACAGCATCGTCTGCACGGGCGACACGGCCGAGGGCCGCCCGACCCCCTACATGATCTACAGGACGCTGCTCGACCTCGCGGTCTGGCCGGCTTGGAGCGCCGTCAAGGTCGACGACACGGAGGTGGGCATCGCCGAGGGGCTCAACGCCGGCACCTGGACGGTGGGGGTCGCCGTGACGGGCAACGTGTTCGGCCTGTCGAAGCCCGACACCGACGCGCTGGCGCCCGACGACTTCGCCCGCCGCCGCGCCGCGGCCTCGGCCAGGCTGACGGGGGCCGGCGCCCATTATGTCGTCGACGGCGTGGCCGACCTCCTGCCGGTCCTGGCCGCGATCGAGGGGCGGCTCGCGCGCGGCGAGCGGCCGTGAGGGGGCGGGCGGAACGCATCCTCGCCCCTCTGCCGACGCATTCGCGCTTCACCGACGCGGGTCGATCATGCCCTTCTCCCCTCCGGGGAGAAGGTGGCGCGCAGCGCCGGATGAGGGGA
>CAXTFP010000045.1:8841-11213 GCA_964243135.1 uncultured Lichenihabitans sp. | reverse complement strand
CGACTCTCGACACTCATATCAATCCTGAAACCCGGAATAAAGTCCTGGGCTAGCTCAATAAGAACGAATAAGTTTCTGATCTCATCTGGTAGTTTCAGATCTACATGATAATGCTCTGCGAGTAGCTTAATCTTCGAGTGCCAATCCCATTGAATTAGCACCATTGCATCTTCGACTATCTTCTGCGTCTCCGGGCTAGGCGGTTTGTCAGCCGTTTTCGCCATTGCATCGATCAATGGCTGCCCGGAAATCGGCTTGGCTAGATCGCCTCTAAACTTACCTTTTGACGGGCGAGAAGTCATGGGTGTGCGCCTTTTTCAGCGAAACCGACCTGACAAAGCCCCTCGACGTGTTTCGCCCACAGCGCCAGCGCGGCCCGCTTCTCATCACGATAGGCAGCGCGGTTGTAGATGCCGGCCACGCCCGCCTTGCTGCCCGAGATGTGGTTGAGCACGGCCTCGACGACGTGCGGCTGCACCCCGAGGTCGCCCATGCGCGTCGCTGCGGTGCGCCGCAGATCGTGGTGGCGCCACGGCACCAGCGTCGCCTTATTCCCGCGCTCGACCTTCAGAGCGGCCAGCATGCGGGCGTCGAGTTCGGCCTTAGATTTCGACCATCCGCTGAACGGGCCGGACCGTGATCCGAAGACGAGGTCCCGCTCGTCCCGCCGCGGCACTTCGGCGAGAATCGCCAAGGCGGCGGGGGGCAAAGGGAGTTCGTGCGGCAGGCCGTTCTTCGTCCTCTCGCCTGGGATGATCCAGGTCGAGTCCTCGATCTCGCTCCAGGCCATTGCGGCGACCTCCTCACGCCTGCAGGCCGACAGGATCAGCAGCCGCAGGATCGCGCCATAGTCTCCCAGCCCGGCACAACTCCAGACGAGCCTCACCTCGGCGTCGCTCAGGAACCGGTCGCGCGGCGTTTCCTCGGCCGGCTTGTTCGTGCCGGTGACGGGGTTGGCCTGAGCGAGCCCTTCGCCGATCGCCCAAGAGTAGAAGGCCGACAGTGCCGCGCGGGCACGGTTAGCCGCGAATGGCCCGTTGTCCCGCGCCAGTTCGAGAAGTCGGTTGGCCACGCGCTGGCGATCGATCGACGAAAGAGCGAGGCCGGCGAGCGGTGACCAGTGACGGTCGAAATAGCGCTTGACATCGGCATGATGGCCGGCCCGTTGCCGGCCCTCGACGTGGGCCAAGTACTTCGGGACGACGGCGCCCAGCGTGACGGCCGCCTGCGCCCTGGCCTCGACCTTGACGCTCTGGGGATCCTCTCCGAGGCTGACCCGGGCCAAGGTGGACTTGGCGCGCCGCCGCGCCTCATCGGCGTCGAGCGTTTCCGAGGTGCCCAGCGTGATCCGCCGCTGCTTCGCACCGAGGCGGTATTGCGCGATCCAGGTTCGCTTGCCGCCGGCCCGGATCCGCAGGCCGAAGCCCGGCATGTTGTCATCGAAGACGATGGTCTCAGCCTTACCGGCGGGCAGGCTCAGCTTCGCGAGGCTCGCCTTGGTCAACCGCATGGAAGCCCTGGGAAGCGCCTGGACTGGGAAGCGCTTGGGAAGCAACAATCTGCTTCCCAATGATCCCCCATGCTCACATCAATCAGCGGGTCTGATGGAAAACGCAAGCGAATTCAGACCTTCAGAGCATCAATGAACACCTATGCTCAGAAAGGCTCGGTCCCTCTTAATCAGCGGGTCGTAGGTTCGAGACCTACAGCGCCCACCATCACGAAACCAAGCACTCGGCCGCGTCCACAACTTCTCCCTGCGTCCCGGAAGGTCGACCCGGTAAGCGCATGGGAGGCAGGGCACGCCCGGGTGGACATCTCCTCACTCCCATCTTCATCTGTGTCGCTACGGTCGGCCTGAGCCGATGTCGCACCCCCTAGGCTCGGATGGCTGCGGCGCCGACCGGTGAGCGGAAGGCGCCGCAGTCATTTCGATGCTCAAGAGCTCCGTGATCACGTTTTCGTGGACCGCTTGCCGCCACGATGGAGGGGTGATTCCTTGGGTTGTCCGCGCCGCTCACGCCAAGGTTGATGCGGGGCACGAGGAGACGGCCATGTCCCACGCTCAAGCCACGATCCCGAACATCCGCGCCGTGCCAGTCAGGCCATCGGCGGAGGTTCAGGAGGCCAAGCGCCTGGAGAAGCTCCAGTCGCACAGCGCCTCGCACCGCACGGCCGGCACCCACGAGGCGCCGAAACAGCCGGCCAGCGGCGTCCTGAGACAGCTTCAGACCGATCGCGCCCACGACTGAACGGTAACCGAGCGTCGCCGCGAGCGGGATGATCGCCACGGCACGGTCCGTCGCACCGTCGAAAGGGATGGTGAGGCGAAGCGCTCCAAGCCGGCTTCCGGCAGGCGGTCAGTGGAGCGC
>CAXTFP010000045.1:546-8831 GCA_964243135.1 uncultured Lichenihabitans sp. | reverse complement strand
CCCATCGCACCTCCGGGACGCATCGGCCGCCTCAGAAGGCCGCCCAGCCCCAGCCTGAGAAGGGATAGGTGCCGGCCTGCAGTGGGAGCGTACCCCTTCTGCAACACCGAACTTCCCTTGTAGACCGTCATTCTTCACCTGGGCCGGATCTCACGCCCCGGCTCAGGGTGCCGCGGCATGATCGCCTTCCGAAACCCGCTGTTCACCTGCCGAGCCGGTCTTCCCTTCGATCGTTGGCTCGGCTGGCTGCGGCGCGCTGTTTTTGAGAGTCGCGCTGCGGCCAGATCTGCGCTCGTACTGTGCGATTGGGCACACCCCGCCAACCCGAACCCGTTCCTGATCGCCGCCATTCACAGCACGAGCCGGCGTCCACACCCTCGTCGGCTTGTCTCAGGTCGCGGCGCTTCCCACGGATGTACTGGGAGCGCCGCGATCCATTTCGGCGGATAGCCGCAGCGTCCCGAAAACATGGTCGATCGTGCGCTGCTCCTCGGTGAACAGGGCGACGCGCATCCCCTGCTTCGGGGCAGCGCCGACCCTGCCCCGCTGTTGCCCGCCGTGGCGGAGCAGCGCTCTGCGCACCTCCCCGAACAAAGCTGGCACCGCGCTCATCGTCGGCGGCCACATCACATCACTATCGCGCTTCGTTAGCCTGATCGAGATGACCATCCTCGGCCAGTCCCCGACGGCCCCATTCTTACGATCCTGCGTGACCGAACCCAGTCCACGGCCGTCGCGACCGGCGAGATTGGCCGCATGACGTCGGCCGAGGTCCGTTCCCGGCTCGTCCACCTGAAAAGTTTGCGGCATGTCACGCGCCGACAGGATGCGCGCCTTGTCCCGCTGGAGCGGGTGCTCACGGTGGATGGCGAGGAGCGGCGGAGAGTGGACCGAGATCGGTTCGAAGACTGCCGGCTTTGTCGCAGGCCGACGATGATCGGCCGTTTGCAATTGCGGCTCCACTCGGATCGGCGCCAAGGCTCATCCTGCTTCAGACGATCGATCTTGCGACGGAAACCCTGCGGCGGAGAACGTGCTTCTCGATCGAAGCCTGATTTTTCCTCTATCGATCAGAAGAACAGCTCATCAGAGATCGGCTTCCCCGTAGTCATCGTGGTTTCTGCTCCAGCTTGCAACCGCACAGACGACATCATGATGTTGAAAAGTCCGCCTATGGTCAGCTCTCCCACGAGAGAGAACAGCTTCCAGTCTTCAGCAGAGAAACGAAGCGCCGTGCGCTCCCGTATCAGCCCAACGAGCACATAGAGGTCGAATGATTGATTGAGGACATTCCAGACCACGCATTCGAAGTCGATCGTTCCCTCTTCAGCGATGACGTTTGAAATAAAGAGGGTGTGCTCTGACAGTAGTTCTAGAATTAATGTAGTCTGTTTGCAGATGAAGAAGGTCGTCAGTGAGATAATGCCCCCGAACTCGTAGAACGGATGCAAGCTCAGAATGGTATATGTCACAGCATCTACTCGCGATTGAGGGTAACCGTCGGATGATCGCTCGCGATGAGACTGTTGGGATGATCGTGCAGAGACGGACATCTGTTTGAAGAAAATGAGCCGCGTCGAGGCTGGCGCTCATCTTCATCGAGAAGACGTCTGCAGATCCATGGGCGAGCCGACGCGCTTTCTTGAGCCATTGCGCAGAGTCAAAGTCAGGATTTTGGGTATCGAAACCTTATTTGGAACTCAGGTGGTACCGTCATCAACCGAGCACCGCCGCGCTGAAGGCCGAGACGGCAAACACACACCGCACGTAGTTCCAATCCCGCCAGCGCCGCCTCCTATCGGCCCAATCATCGGGATGCTGCGAGCAGGACCACGCTTGAAATTGCTTGTTCAGGGGCAGGTGGACGGACGTCATTATGACACCTGCGATCAGCAGCAGAGCCGTGGCGATGAACCGGCTGACGCGTAAGGTCAGCAAAGCCGCCACCAGTGACACAAGCAGTGTCGTCGAGAACAGAACTGGCATCACGGGGCCGTAGACCGTACCCTTCGCTCGATGGTACGGGATCCAGTGCTGCGCCGAGAGGTTCTGGGCCGCGTGCTCCATCATGCAGGAGGCCACGAACATTCCGGCCATGAGGCCGTCCATCAATGTGGCAGCCTTCAAGATCACGTCATCGCTCATCGTCCACTCCGCTGTGAGGCCGCTCCGGTCGGCGTTGTGCTCGTCGATAATTCGCAGCGGTTTGCCGAAAACACCGACTTCGCTATCTTCCTATCCAGAAGCGGATAGCGGATGGGCCATGCAGGATTGAAACGTTCTGCGCTTGTTTCTGACTGTGCCGAGCAGGGCAGCACGCTGGCCGCCAGTGCGGTGCGCAAGACGAGCCAGAGCACCATCTTCCGGCGGATCGCGGCCCTGGAACAGGATCTCGGCGTGACACTGTTCGAGCGCCGGTTGTCCGGCTACGCGCTCACCCCCAACGGGGCCGCGATGCTGCCTCTTGCCCAGCGCGTCGAGAGCGCTGTGGCCCGTTTCAGCGATGCCACCGCCGGAGAGCGGCGACGGCAGACGGCGGTGATCCGCTTCTCGGCGCCCGACGTGACGTTGGAGCACATCCTCCCGGCCATCCTGGGAGCGTTCCGCGACAGGCACCCGGACGTCCAGATCGAGCTGGTCGCTTCCGACCGCAAGCTCACTTTGGCGAACGGGGAAGCCGACATCGCCCTGCGCATCGATCCATCGGAGTCCGACGCCGACGTGTTCGGGCGGTACGTCGCACAGGATCGACCGCTGTTGACCGCCGGCCGGGCCTGCGCGGACAGATATGGCCTACCCGCGACGGAAGCCGAGGTGGCCGAGCACAGCTTCATCGATTTGATCAGCGTGCTGGCGACCTTGCTGTCCGACTGGTACGCGCGCAACGTGCCGCCGCATCGCATCGTGCTCCGGCCCGACAGCCTCGCCAGCACGCTGACGGCGGTCCGCAGCGGGCTCGGGTTGACTGTGCTGCCGCAGTTCCTGTGCGATCGCGACGCGGAATTCGTTGCCGCCCCCTTGCAGCTTCCGATAGCGGCCTATGAGCTCTGGATCGTGTCTCATGAGCGGCTGCGGGAATCCTCCGCGGTGCGAACCTTGATGGATCTCGTCGCCAGATACACGAAGGAGACGAGCTCCGTCCGCGGGAGCGGATCGCTGCCGAACGACGTCGCCTGATCGCGGGGAAACCCTTCAGACGGTGTTGGCCGCCTCGTTTGACCGCAGGAGGATCGACGACGATGAGGCCGACGCGCCGTGCAACGCCGCCTCGGTGCCGGCCTGCGCCAACTTGTGACGTTCTGTGGCGGAAAGGTCGCCAACCTGATCCACACGCTCGCTTCGGCGACCCGACCCCAAAGCCGATCCACAAGCGAGGGGCGCCTCTCCCAACGGGAACCCAGACCACCAGGGTCGGGTGACGGCATGGTGGGCCGTGAGGGACTCGAACCCCCAACCAGACCGTTATGAGCGGCCGGCTCTAACCATTGAGCTACCGGCCCGAGCCATCGGCCGCGGCGGGACGGGCCCGGGCACGGCGAGGCTGAGACGCGAAACCTACAGCGGATGGGACCCCGCGCGCAACGGCGGTCCCGGCGCTTTCGGCGGTCGGCGGCGCCCGCGCGGGCGGGCTTTTCCGCTTCCGAACGCCGGGCGATCCGCCTAGGATCGTGACGTCCCGCGGCCGTCCGGCGCGGGCCGCGGCGGGACGGACGGGGGTGAGGGGAGTCGGTGCAGAAAGGGATCGCCGCCGAAGCCGTGCCCGTGGCCGTCATCATGGGCAGCCAGTCCGATTGGGCGACCATGCGGCACACCGCCGACACGCTGGCTGCGCTCGCCATCCCGCACCGCACCCTCATCGTGTCGGCCCACCGCACCCCCGACCGGCTCGTCGCCTTTGCCAAGGGCGCGCGCGACGCTGGCTACAGAATCGTCATCGCGGGCGCGGGCGGGGCCGCCCACCTGCCCGGCATGGCGGCGGCCCTCACGCCGCTCCCGGTCTTCGGCGTGCCGGTCGAGACGGGGGCGCTGGGCGGGCGCGACAGCCTCTACTCCATCGTGCAGATGCCGGCCGGCGTGCCGGTCGGCACGCTGGCGATCGGCCGGGCCGGCGCCGTCAACGCGGCCCTGCTGGCGGCCGCCGTGCTGGCGCTGAACGACCCCGCCCTGGCCGAGCGGCTCGACGCCCACCGGGCGCGGCAGGCCGAGGCCGTGGCCGAGAGCCCGCGCGACGTGGTGTCCGGAGCCCAAGGTGGCTGATCCCGCGGTCTCCCCGGGCGACACGCTGGGCATCCTCGGCGGCGGCCAGCTCGGCCGCATGCTGGCCAGTGCCGCGGCCGCGCTGGGCCTCAAGGCCCACGTCTTCGCGCCCGACGCCGACAGCCCCGCCTTCGAGGTCGCGCAAGCCCGCACGGTCGCGGACTACCGCGACGAGGCGGCCCTGGCGCGCTTCGCCCAGGGCGCCGCCGTCATCACCTACGAGTTCGAGAACGTCCCGGCCGAGACCGCCGCCGTGCTGTCGCGCTACGCGCCGGTGCGGCCCAACGGCGACGCGCTCCGAACCACGCAGGACCGGCTGCTCGAGAAGCAGTTCATCCGCTCCCTCGGGCTCGACACCGCGCCCTTCATGGCGGTCGACGACCCCGGCGCGCTGGCCCGCGCCGTCGCTAAGCTCGGCCGCCCCTCCATCCTCAAGACGCGGCGCTTCGGTTACGACGGCAAGGGCCAGGCGCTGGTGCGCGAGGGCTCGGACTTGGCCGTGGTGTTCCGCTCGCTCGGGCAGAAGTCCATCCTCGAAGGCGTCGTGCCCTTCGAGCGCGAAGTCTCGATGGTGGTGGCCCGCGGGGTCGACGGCGGCTTCCGGGCCTACGAGCTCAACGAGAACAGCCACGCGGGCGGCATCCTGGCCACCACCACCCTGCCCGCGAACGTCCACCCCGACACGGAACGCGCCGCCGCCGACATGGCGCGCCGCATCGCCGACGCGCTCGACTACGTGGGCGTGATGGCGGTCGAGATGTTCGTGGTGGCGGGCCGCGACGGGGCGCCCGAGCGGCTCGTCGTCAACGAGATCGCGCCCCGCGTCCACAACTCCGGCCACTGGACGCTGGGGGGTGCGGCCACCTCGCAGTTCGAGCAGCACGTGCGCGCAGTCTGCGGCTGGCCGCTCGGCTCGACGCAGCGCTGGGGCGCCATCGCCATGCGCAACCTCATCGGCGCCGACGTCAACGCCTGGCGCGCGATTCTGGCCGAGCCGGGGTCGAGCCTTCACCTTTACGGCAAGACCGCGCCGCGGCCCGGCCGCAAGATGGGCCACGTCACCCGCGTCATGGCCGAGCCGCGCCGCGAGGCCGGGGCGGGCGACGCGGGCCCGCCGCGCCGTTTGCCGACGGGGTGAGTTTGAGTTAGACGAGCTTCAAAGAATCGGCCGCTCCGGCCGTCCGGACCCGTCGCGGGCCGGGCCGGGCGCGAGGTGGGGGACGAGGGCGAGATGGTGGCGAACGACGACGTTCCGATGAACCCCGAATACATGGATTACGCCGAACACGAGCGGACCTACGGCGGCTTCATCTTCTTCACGAAGTGGGGCGTCGTGGCCGTGGTGGGCATCCTCGTCTTCCTCGCGCTCTTCGTCATGTGATCTCGGCCGGCCGGCTCACCCTTCGCCGGCCCGGGCCGGCCTCAGCTCAGACCGCGTGAGGACATTTATGCGCATCGCCGTGCCCGCAGAATCATCGGGCGAGCCGCGGGTCGCGGCCACGCCGGAAACGGTGAAGAAGCTCGTGGGCCTGGGCGCGGGCGTCGCCGTGGAGAGCGGCGCCGGCCGGATGTCGGGCATCACCGACGAGAGCTTCTCGGCCGCCGGCGCCACGGTCGAGCCCGATGCCGCCGCGACCCTCAAGGGCGCCGACGTGGTGCTCAAGGTGCGGCGGCCGGAGGCGGCCGAGCTCGCCCACTACGGGCGCGGCGCCGTCGTCATCGCCATCATGGACCCCTACGGCCAGGACGAGGCCCTGCGCGCCATGGCGGCGGCCGGCGTCGACGCCTTCTCGATGGAGCTGATGCCGCGCATCACCCGCGCCCAGGTGATGGACGTGCTGTCGAGCCAGGCCAACCTCGCGGGCTACCGCGCCGTCATCGACTCCGCCGAACAATACGGCCGCGCCATGCCCATGATGATGACGGCGGCCGGCACCGTGCCGGCCGCCAAGGTCTTCATCATGGGGGTCGGGGTGGCGGGCCTCCAGGCCATCGCCACGGCGCGGCGCCTGGGCGCGGTGGTGACGGCCACGGATGTCCGCCCCGCCACCAAGGAACAGGTGGAGTCGCTCGGCGCCAAGTTCGTCGCGGTCGAGAACGAGGAGTTCCGCCATGCGGAGACGGCGGGCGGCTACGCCAAGGCCATGTCGGACGACTACCAGCGCCAGCAGAACGAGCTGGTGGCAGCTCACATCGCCAAGCAGGACATCGTCATCACCACGGCGCTGATCCCCGGCCGCCCGGCCCCGCGGCTCGTCACGGCCGGCATGGTCCGGTCCATGAAGCCGGGCTCCGTGGTGTTCGATATGGCGGTCGAGCGCGGCGGCAACTGCGAGCTGTCGAAGCCCGGCGAGGTCGTGGACGAGGGCGGCGTGAGGGTCGTGGGCTACCGCAACGTGCCGGGCCGCCTCGCCGCCACGGCGTCGAGCCTCTACGCCCGCAACCTCCTGGCGTTTCTGGAGACGATGATCGACAAGACCGCGAAGTCGCTGGCGATCGACTGGAACGACGAGCTCGTCAAGGCGACCAACCTCACCCGCGGCGGCGGCGTGGTGCACCCGCTGTTCGGGGCGGCGCCCGCCGAGGTGCCGGCCGCCTGAGGTCTCACGCGCGGGTCTTTTCCCCCGACACGATCCACCCCACGACGAGGACGCGCCGATGGCGGCCGACAGCCAGGAACAGCTCTACCAGAAGGCCCAGGCCGCCGCCGACATGGCCCACCAGGCCGCCGTCGCGGCCCAGGGCTACGCCGACCAGCTCGCGCTGACGGGCGCGGCCGCGACCCACGCGGTGACGGGGGGCGTGGTGGATCCCTTCGTGTTCCGCCTCGCCATCTTCGCCCTGGCGGTCTTCGTCGGCTACTACGTGGTCTGGGCCGTGACTCCGGCGCTGCACACGCCCCTCATGTCGGTCACCAACGCCATCTCGTCCGTGATCGTGGTGGGGGCGCTCCTGTCCATCGGCGTCACGGTCACGCCCGAGAACTACGGCGGCGCGGTGGCGGCCCGCATCTTCGGCTTCATCGCCCTCGTGCTCGCCTCGGTCAACATCTTCGGCGGCTTCCTCGTCACCGAGCGCATGCTCGCCATGTACAAGAGGAAGGGCTGACCCCGATGGGAGACGATCTCGCGGCCCTGCTCTACCTCGTCTCGGGCATCCTTTTCATACTGGCGCTGCGCGGGCTGTCCTCGCCCGCCACCGCGCGCCAGGGCAACCGCTTCGGCATCGCCGGTATGGCGATCGCCGTGCTCACGACGCTGTGGTACCGGCCGCCGGCCGACCTCTTCGCCTGGCTCCTGGTGATCGTGGGCTTCGGCGCCGGCGCGGGCATCGGCGCCTGGAAGGCCCGCTCGGTCCGCATGACCGACATGCCCCAGCTCGTCGCCCTGTTCCACGCCCTGGTCGGCCTCGCGGCCGTCACGGCGGCGGCCGGCGCGCTCTACGCGCCCCAGGCCTTCGGCATCGGCGTGCCCGGCGCCATCCATGGCCAGAGCCTCGTCGAGATGTCGATCGCCGCCACGATCAGCGCCCTCACCTTCACGGGCTCGATGATCGCCCTGGCCACGCTCGACGGGCGCCTGTCCGGCCAGACCATCATCCTGCCGAACCGCCACGCCATCAACATCGGCCTCGCCGTGCTGCTGGTCGCCCTCGTGGCCTTCTTCGTGGTGTCGACCTCGGGGCTCGCCTTCTGGCTCATCGTGCTCGTGGCGCTGGCGCTCGGCCTCCTGCTGATCGTGCCGATCGGCGGCGCCGACATGCCGGTCGTGGTGTCGATGCTCAACAGCTATTCGGGCTGGGCGGCGGCCGGCATCGGCTTCACGCTGGGCAACCTCGCGCTCATCATCACGGGCGCGCTCGTCGGCTCGTCGGGCGCGATCCTGTCCTACATCATGTGCAAGAGCATGAACCGGAGCTTCATCTCCGTGATCCTGGGCGGCTTCGGCGGCGACGCGGCCGCCGCCGGCCCGGGCGCCGGCGCCGAGACCCGGCCCGTGAAGCAGGGCTCGGCCGAGGACGCCGCCTTC
>CAXTFP010000045.1:0-536 GCA_964243135.1 uncultured Lichenihabitans sp. | reverse complement strand
GGCCGGGCCCGCGGGGGCTGCGGACCGCACGGTGCGGTCGGGCAACGCCGAGGATGCGGCCTTCATCATGAAGAACGCCTCCAAGGTCATCATCGTGCCGGGCTACGGCATGGCGGTGGCCCAGGCCCAGCACGCGTTGCGCGAGATGGCGGACTCCCTGAAGCGCGGCGGCGTCGAGGTGAAATACGCCATCCACCCCGTGGCCGGGCGCATGCCGGGCCACATGAACGTGCTGCTGGCCGAGGCCTCGGTGCCCTACGACGAGGTGTTCGAACTCGACGACATCAATTCGGAATTCGCCCAGACGGACGTGGCCTTCGTGATCGGCGCCAACGACGTCACCAACCCGTCGGCCAAGACCGACAAGGCCTCGCCCATCTACGGCATGCCGGTGCTCGACGTGGAGAAGGCCAAGACTGTCCTGTTCATCAAACGCGGCATGGGCTCGGGCTACGCGGGGGTCGAGAACGAGCTGTTCTTTCGCGACAACACCATGATGCTCTTCGCCGACGCCAAGAAGATGGTCGACACCATCA
>CAXTFP010000044.1:0-11233 GCA_964243135.1 uncultured Lichenihabitans sp. | reverse complement strand
GTTCCGCGGCGAACCCGTGCCGGCCACCGGCTTCTCGGTCGGCGTGTCGCGCCTCGTGGCGGCCCTGCGCGCCGTCGGCAGCCCGCTCGTCGGCGCCGCCGCGCCGCGCGGCCCCGTGGTGGTGGCGGTGCTGGACCGGGGCGAGCTCCCCCGCTACCAGGGGCTCGTGACGCGGCTGCGCGCGGCCGGCATCCGGGCCGAGCTCTACCTCGGCGCGGCCGGCCTGAACGCGCAGCTCAAATATGCCGACAAGCGCGGCAGCGCCTGCGCGGTGATCCAGGGCTCGAACGAGCGCGACGCGGAGGGCGGCCCCGTCGTGATGATCCGCGACCTCCGCCTCGGCGCCGAGCTCGCCAAGGGTTCGAAGGACCGCTCCGACTACCTCGAACTCCGCGGCCGGGCGCAGTTCCCCGTGGCCGAGGACGCCATGGCCGAGGCCGTGCGGGAGGTGCTGGCGCGCCCGTGAGGGGTCAGGGTGCCTTCGGCCGGAACACCACGCGGCTCGCCCCCGCGTAGTTGACGAGCAGCGCCGCGCCCGAGGCTGCCACGAGGCAGATCAGCGGCGCGTTCAGCGGTGGGGGCAGCAGCAGGTTGCAGCCGACGTAGACCGCGACGTTGCAGGCGAGGCCCAAGCCCTGCACGCCCGCATAGGCCGCGAAGCCCGCCCACCAGCGCTCGGCGGCGGCGCCGCGGAAGGCCCAGCGCCGGTTGAGCTCGAAGGTCGTGAGGATCGCCACGGCGGCCGAGGCCAGCCGCGCCGGGATCGGTCCGAGGCCGAGCCCGTGGATGCAGGCCATGAGGGCCAGGGCGTCGACCGCGAAGCCGACGCCGCCGACGCCGCAGAAGCGCAGGAACTGCCCGGCGGCGGCGGCGCCCGGCGCCGGGCCGGAGGGAGCCGGGCCAAGGGTGGCGCCCCCGTCCCGGTCTGTGTCGGCGTGATGGTCCATCGGGTCGCGCGGTCCTCCGCTCGGCGAGAGATTGGGCGCGCGACCTTAACGGCCCGTCAGTTCGGGTGGAACACCACCTTGATGCAGCCGTCCTTCTTGTCGCGGAACGTCTTGTAGAGCTCCGGCCCGTCCTCGAGCTTGTTCGAGCGGTGGGTGATGAGGGACGTCATGTCGACCTTCTTGTCCTGGATCAGCTTGGTGAGCGGCTCCAGGTAGCGCTTCACGTGGGTTTGGCCGCTCTTCATCGTCAGGCCCTTCTGCACGATGGTGCCCATGTTGACCGAGATGGGGCCGCCGTAGACGCCCGGCACCGAAACGATGCCGCAGCCCCGCACGGCGCGGATCGCCTGGTCGAGCGCCGTGGTGCGCTCGGCGGGGAGGAGCTTCTCCTTCACGGCGTCCACCAGGCCGGCGAGCCCGTGGGCGCCGCTGGCCTCCATGCCCACGCAGTCGATGACGCTGTCGGCGCCCTTGCCCTTGGAGATCTCCTTGATGCGCTCGTAGACGTCCTCCTCGGCGAAGTCGATGATGTCCGTGGCGCCGGCCTTGCGGGCGAGTTCGATGCGCTCCGGCACGGTGTCGATGGCGATGATGCGCTCGGCCCCCATCACTTTGGCGGACTGGATGGCGAAATAGCCGACCGGGCCCGCGCCCCAGATCGCCACGATGTCGCCGCCCCGCACCTCGGCGTGGTCGGCGCCCTGGTAGCCCGTGGGGAAGATGTCGGTGAGGAACAGCGCTTCCTCGTCCGTCATGCCTTCGGGCACCTTCATGGGCGCCACGTCCGCCATGGGCACGCGCACGTATTCGGCCTGCCCGCCCGCGTAGCCGCCCGTGAGGTGCGAATAGCCGAACAGGCCCGCCGTCGGGAATCCGAACTGCGCGGCCGCCATCGCGCCGTTGCGGTTCGACCGCTCGCACACCGACCAGTTGCCGCGCTTGCACTGGTCGCAGGCGCCGCAGTTGATGTTGAAGGGCACGACGATACGGTCGCCCTTCCTGAACTTGGTGAAGCCCTGGCCGACCTCGACCACCTCGCCCATGAACTCGTGGCCGAGCACGTCGCCGCTCTCCATCGTGGGCATCAGCCCGTCCATCAGGTGGAGGTCGGACCCGCAGATCGCGCAGCTCGTGACCTTGATGATCACGTCGCGCGGGTCCTCGATCCTCGGGTCGGGGACGTTGTCGCAGCGGATGTCGTTCTTGCCGTGCCAGCAAAGGGCTTTCATGATCGGCCTCCCATCGTGTTCGCCGGGCGGCCAACGTGGAGCGCCCTACAGGCGTTCCGGAGCGGCTTCGTCACGGGTGGGGCACTCACCAGGGCCGGTACCGGGCCCGGGTCTCGATCTCCCTCAGGACGCGGCTCCAATGGCCCGCCCTGCCGCCCTCGCGGGCCACCATCGCGGCGTGCCGCGCCATGAACAGGGCATCGCGACCATGGCTGACGAAGAGCCGGGTCACGTCGGACGCGACGGCACCGGCCAAGATCCGCGACAGGATGCGGCGAAGCATGATGTTCTCCCCCGCACGGTCGAGACGAAGCCGTCCACACGGCCCCATCCCGATGAGGGACCAGTATAGCTATCCTATGTTAGTGTCACGGACGGAATTGTCGCATTAACATGCCGCTTTGGAGATGGTCCGTCCCGCCTCCGGGGCGAAGGGGACCGCCATGCTGTTCGGAGCCTATGTCGGCGCCTTCCTCGGATGTATCGGCATGCTGGCCGTGCTCTGGCGGACCCTCGTCGACGCACCGGATGATTGAGCGCGGGCCGCCTTGATGGGCCGCGAGGGACGCGCCATATGGCCGGTCGGCGGCGAGGGCGCCGCGCGGGATCGACCATGACCGAACGCCAGCAGAGCGACGTGACGCTGAACGACGGCCGCACCATGCCGCAGTTCGGCCTGGGTGTCTGGCAGACGCCGGCCGGACATGCCGCCGCCGTGGTGGCCGATGCGGTCCGCGCCGGCTACCGGGCCGTCGACACGGCCTCGGCCTATAACAACGAGGAGGGCGTCGGCGAGGCGCTGGCGGACCACCCCGACGTGTTCCTGACCACCAAGCTGTGGAACAGCGACCAGGGCTTCGACGAGACGCTCCGGGCCTTCGAGGCCAGCGCCGGGCGCCTCAAGCGCGAGGCGGTCGACCTGTACCTCATCCACTGGCCCGCGCCGCGCAAGGGGCGCTACGTCGACACCTGGAAAGCCCTTGTGCGTCTCAAGGAAGAGGGCCGCGCCAAGTCGGTCGGCGTGTCCAACTTCACGGGCGAGCACCTGGAGCGCATCATCGGCGAGACCGGCGTGGTGCCGGCCCTCAACCAGATCGAGCTCCACCCCCGCTTCCAGCAGCGGGCGATGCGCGCCGTCCACGAGCGTCACGGCATCCACACCGAATCCTGGAGCCCGCTCGGCCAGGGCAGGCTCCTCGAAGACGCGACCCTGGCGGACGTCGCCCGCAAGCACGGCAAGACGCCTGCCCAGGTGGTCGTCCGCTGGCACCTCGACAGCGGGCTGATCGTCATCCCCAAGACGGTCGATCCGAGGCGGCTGCGGGAAAACATCGACGTCTTCGACTTCAGCCTCGACGCCGCCGACATGGACCGCATCGCCGGCCTCGACTCGCCCGACGGCCGCATCGGCCCGGACCCGATGACCGCCGCCTTCTGACATCACTCCCCCGCGGGCAGGCGTTGTCGCACATCATCGACGCTGGGCATTGGCTCCCTTCTCCCCTCCGGGGAGAAGGTGCCCGGCAGGGCGGATGAGGGGAGTTCCACAGGTGGTGGATCCCCCCTCATCCAGCGCTGCGCGCCACCTTCTCCCCGATGGGGAGAAGGGCACTTCCCGCTGGTGCGAGTATGTGTGCCAACGCTAGCCTCACCGGGGCGGGCGGGGCTCCTCGGGCGCGGGGCATCGCCGGGAGGGACGGGATTGGAGTGGCAGGATCGCGGCGTCGTGCTGGGGGGGCGGGCCTACGGCGAGACCAGCGTCATCGTCGAACTGCTGACGGCCGCTCACGGCCGCCATCTCGGCCTCGTGCGGGGCGGGCGGTCGCGCCGGCTGCGCCCCGTGCTGCAGCCCGGCAACGCCGTGGCGGCCACCTGGCGGGCCCGCATGGACGATCACATGGGGTCCTACGCCATCGAGGGCCTGGCGCTGCGCGCGGCCCGCGTCCTCGACAGCGCCGCGGCGCTGCACGCCGTCAACCACCTGTGCGGCCTCGCCCGCCTCCTGCCGGAGCGCGAGCCCCATCCCGTGCTGCACGGCATGCTGGACGCCACCCTGGAGGGCATCGAGGATCCCGACGCGCTGGCGCTGCGCATGGTGCAGTTCGAGCTGGCCTTCCTGACCGAGCTCGGCTTCGGTCTCGACCTCCTCGCCTGCGCGGCCACGGGCGCGCGGGAGGACCTCCATTACGTGTCGCCCCGCACCGGTCGAGCCGTCTCGGCGGGGGCGGCGGGCGTCTATGCGGATCGCCTGCTGGACCTGCCGGAGTTCCTGCGGCCGGGCGGGGGCGCCGCGCCCGTCTCGGCGGAGGACCTCGCCTCGGCGTTCCGCCTCACCGATCACTTCCTCGCCCGGGACGTCCTCTCGCCCCGGAACCTTCCGGCCTTCACCTCGCGCCGCGCCTACCTCGCGACGCTGGGCCTTCAATCCGCGGGATGAGCCGGGCAGACCGGCCGCAGGGCCTTGCTGCTGACGCCGTAGCCCGAGTCGAGCGCGACCTCGGCCAGGGGGCAGGGGGACAGCGCGCCCTGGATCACGGCCGCGTCCGCCGCGCGCGGCGGGTTGAACAGGGCCACGCCGATCAGGGTCGCAACCACAGCCGCGACGCCCGACGACAGGCCGAGGATGGCTTTGTTCTTCATGGTGCTCCCGCGCAAGCATGCCGCCGTGAGGCGTTGGTGTGGCGCCTCCCCGGAGCGCATGGCCTCGCGCGCCGGGTCCGGTTCGACCGTGCCGCACCTGCCTAATCCCACCCCGGGAGGGTGGGCTAGTGCAGGCCGGCAACAGTCAGGCTCCAGGTGGAAATGCCCTCGTCCCGCGTGAGTTCCCCCGCGGGCGGCCAGCCCGCCGCAATTTCGACATGCGGGGGCTCCAGCGCGGGGCATGCCGCGCCGCCGAACCCTTGCGGCAGGAACAAAAGAAGTACATTTCCGCGATGCGCGGGCGGGGACGCCCGCCGCCGTTCGCCCGAAGGACCACGACAGCGCCATGGCCAGGACCGCCCCTCCACCGCCCGCACCCCCCGCCGAGCCCGTGGTGGTGAACCTGCGCGAGGCGCTGGAGGAGCGCTACCTCGCCTACGCCCTGTCGACCATCATGGGCCGGGCGCTGCCCGACGCCCGCGACGGGCTGAAGCCCGTGCACCGCCGCATCCTGTACGGCATGCAGGTGCTGCGGCTCGATCCCGCCACGGCCTTCAAGAAATGCGCCAAGATCGTCGGCGACGTGATGGGCGACTTCCATCCCCACGGCGACCAGGCCATCTACGACGCGCTGGTGCGGCTCGCGCAGGACTTCTCGTCGCGCTACCCGCTCGTGGACGGGCAGGGCAATTTCGGCAACATCGACGGCGATCCGGCCGCCGCCTACCGCTACACCGAAGCCCGCATGACGGCCTTCGCCAAGCTGCTGCTCGACGGCATCGACGACGACACGGTCGACCTGCGCCCCAACTATTCGGGCGACAAGGAGGAGCCGGTCGTGCTGCCGGCGGCCTTCCCGAACCTGCTGGCCAACGGCGCCCAGGGCATCGCGGTCGGCATGGCGACCTCCGTCCCGCCCCACAACATCGTCGAGCTCTGCGACGCGGCGCTGCACCTCATCGCCCACCCCGAGGCCGACAACGCGGCCCTGGTGGGCTTCGTGGCCGGCCCCGACTTCCCCACCGGGGGCATCTGCGTCGAGGACCCGGCCTCCATCGCCGAAAGCTACCGCACCGGCCGCGGCTCGTTCCGCCTGCGGGCGCGGTGGAGCCGCGAGGAGGGGGAGCGCGGCACCTGGGCGGTCGTCGTGACCGAGATCCCTTACGGCGTGCAGAAGTCGCGGCTGATCGAGCGGCTCGCCGAGGTCATCACCGACAAGAAGAGCCCGCTCGTGGCGGACGTGCGGGACGAGTCGGCCGAGGACGTGCGTGTGGTCATCGAGCCGCGCTCGAAGACCGTCGAGCCGGGCGTGATGATGGAGCACCTGTTCCGCCTGACCGAGCTCGAAACCCGCGTCCCCCTCAACATGAACGTGCTGGTCGATGGCGTCGTGCCGCGCGTGGTGGGGCTCGGGGAAGCGCTGCGCCAGTGGCTCGACCACCGTCGTGCCGTGCTGGTGCGCCGCTCGCGCCACCGCTTGGCCGAGATCGAGCGCCGGCTCGAAGTGCTGGCCGGCATGCTGATCGTCTTCCTCAACCTCGACGAGGTGATCCGCATCATCCGCGAGGAGGACGACCCTAAGGCCGCGCTGCGGCGCGCCTTCGCGCTCAGCGAGCTCCAGGCCGACTACGTGCTCGACACGCGGCTGCGCGCCCTGCGGCGCCTGGAGGAGATGCAGCTCCGCAAGGAGCACGACCGGCTCACCAAAGAGCGCGACGGGCTCGTCGGCCTCGTGGCGAGCGAGGCCCAGCAGTGGAAGGTCGTGGCCTCGCAGATCCGCGAGCTGCGCAAAACCTACGGGCCCGACACGCCGTTGGGGCGCCGGCGCACGAGCTTCGCGGCCCTGCCGCATTTCGACAGCACGGCCCCGGCGCAGAGCTTCATCGAGCGCGAGCCCGTGACCGTCGTGGTGAGCGACAAGGGCTGGATCCGCACGCTGAAGGGCCAGGGCGCCGACCTCGGGGCGCTGGCCTTCAAGGGCGACGACCGGCTGCGGCTCGCCTTCCCGACCGAGACCACGGCGCGCGTCGTGGTGCTGGCCACCGACGGCAAGGTGTTCACGCTCGATGTCGGCAAGCTGCCGGGGGGGCGCGGCTTCGGCGAGCCGATCCGCCTCATGGTGGACCTCGGCGAGGGCGAGGACGTCGCGGCCGTCCTGCCGGTCGAGGAGGGCGGCCGGGTGCTGGTGGCGTCGAGCGACGGGCGCGGCTTCGTAGCCGCCACCGCGGAGCTCGTGGTCGGCACCCGCAAGGGCCGAGCGCTGATGGCGCCGGGCGCCCCGGCCAAGGCCCGGCTGCTGGTGCCGGCGCGCGGCGACCATGTGGCCGTGGTCAGCAACGACCGGCACATGGCGGTCTTCCCGCTCGCACAGGTGCCCGAGATGGCGCGCGGCAAGGGCGTGACGCTGCAGCGCGCGGTCGCCGGCCTGTCCGACCTGCGGGTCTTCGCGCTGGCCGACGGACTGCCCTGGCAGGACGCCTCCGGCCGGGACCGCGTCCTCCACGAGAAGGACCTCGCGCCCTGGCTCGGCAAGCGCGCCGACCGCGGCCGCCTGCCGCCCAAGGGCTTCCGCAAGGATAACCGTTTCGGGCCGTGAGGAGACGAGTTTCTGCGGCTGGCGAGTTGCCGCCCTTCTCCCCTTGAGGGGAGAAGGTGCCCAGCAGGGCGGATGAGGGGGGAAGCCGCGGCGGTCGGGGATGATCCCCCTCATCCGGCGCTGCGCGCCACCTTCTCCCGCAGGCGGGAGAAGGGAACGATCGTCCGGCGGCTCGAAGCTTGCGCGAGGCTGACCCAAGGGCGGGCGGAGGCATTGCCATCCGGGCCGGCGCGATCCATAACGGTCTCGCGCCTTCGGGCGTATGCCCTTCTTGGGCGTTTCCTCCCTAGACTTGGGCCGCTCTTCGGGGCGGCCTTTTTTCGTCCGGTGAGGCGCTTTTAAGCACGGGTGGGGCACAGGATCAAGGCAGAAATGCGCGAAGCGCATGGCTTGTCCCTGGCCGTCCCGGGGTCGGGACCGGGGGAGCCGGCCGTCACGGGGGCGGCAGGCGCTCCAGCTCGTCGATCAGGCCGGCGATGACGCCGAGGCCGATGCTCCAAAAGCCTGGGTCCTGCGCGTCGAGGCCGAAGGGGGCCAGCAGCTCGCCGTGGTGCCGCGTGCCGCCCGCGGCCAGGAGCTGGAGGTAGCGCTCGGCGAAGCCGTCGGGCGAGGAGCGGTAGACGCCGTAGAGCGAGTTCACCAGGCAGTCGCCGAAAGCATAGGCATAGACGTAGAAGGGCGAGTGCACGAAATGCGGCACGTAGGCCCAGAACACCTCGTAGCCCGGCCCGAGCCGGATGGCCGGCCCGAGGCTGTCGGCCTGCACGGACATCCACAGCTCGCCGATGCGCTCCGCCGTCAGCTCGCCCGACCGGCGCTCCTCGTGGAGCCTGCGCTCGAAGGCGTAGAAGGCGACCTGCCGCACTACCGTGTTCAGCATATCCTCGACCTTGGCGGCCAGGAGGGCGAAGCGCGCCTCGGGGGTGGCGGCCCGCGCCACCATGGCCCGAAAGGTCAGCATCTCGCCGAAGACGGAAGCCGTCTCGGCGAGGGTCAGCGGCGTCTGGGCCATGAGCGCCCCCTGGGGCGCCGCCAGCGTCTGGTGGACGCCGTGGCCGAGCTCGTGGGCCAGCACCATCACGTCGCGCGGGCGGCCCTGGTAGTTCATCAGCACGTAGGGATGCACCCCCGGCACGGTGGGGTGCGAGAAGGCGCCCGGCGCCTTGCCGGGCCGCGTCTGGGCGTCGATCCAGCCCCCGTCGAAGAAGCGCCGTGCGATGTCCGACAAGGTCGGGGAGAAGCCCGCATAGGCGTCCAGCACCGTGTCGCGCGCCTCCGCCCAGGGCACGACGGCGGGCGGGGCGCCGGGCAGGGGGGCGTTGCGGTCCCAATGGTTCAGGCGGTCGCGGCCGAACCACCGGGCCTTCATGGTGTAGTAGCGGTGCGACAGCCGCGGATAGGCGGCCTGCACGGCCGACACCAGCGCGTCCACCACCTCGCGCTCGACCCGGTTTGACAGGTGGCGCGAGTCCGCCACGTCCTCGAAGCCGCGCCAACGGTTCGAGATCTCCAGGTCCTTGCTCAGCGTGTTGGTGATCAGCGCGAAGGTGCGCAGGTTGCCGCCCAGCGTCTCGGCCAGCGCCGTCGCGGCCTTCTCGCGCGTCTCCCCGCGCGGGTCCTGCAGCAGGTTCAGGGTCGGCTCCAGCGGCAGGGCTTCCCCGTCCACCCCGAAGCGCAGCGCCGTGATCGTCTCGTCGAAGAGCCGCGTCCAGGCCGAGCGGCCCGTCACGGCCTTCTCGTGGAACAGCTGTTCGAGCCGCGTGTCGAGCTGGTGCGGCCGGTCCTTGCGGATGTCGTCGAGCCAGGGGCGGTAGCGGGCGAGCGGCCCCTCGGCCGCGAGGCGGTCCAGGGTGGCGTCCGCGATGCCGTTCAGCTCCAGCGTGAAGAACAGGAGGTGGGACGACACGGCCGTGACGCGGTCCTGCGCGTCGGCCAGGAATTTGGTCCGCGCCGGGTCGGACGTGTCCTCGGTGTAGAGGAGCTGCGCGTAGGAGGCGGCGCGGCCCAGCGTCTCGTCGAGCGCCTCGTAGCGCTCCACCGCCTCGGCCAGGCGAGCGCCCCCCTCCGGCCCGTCGGCGAGGCCGGCGAGCCGGCCGCCGTAGTCGGCCGCGAAACTCTCCGCGTCGCGGGCCGCCCGGCCGAGGTCCTCGGCGAAGGCCGGCGCGTCCATCCCGCCGTAAAGGTCCGCCAGGGTCCAGCGCGGCACGGCGCCGAGGGCCTCCGCGGCCGCGGCGGCGCGGGCCTGGTGGAAGGCGGGACGGCGTCGGAAGGGTGTCATGCGTCCTCGAACTTGTCCCCGCGCCGGTCGCGCCCCAGGCCCCATAAGCCCATCCGATCGCGGCGTCACCGGGGCGTTAAGCGGCAGTTTACCCTCGTGCACGATGGTGCAGGGGCGCGGCGGAGGGGCCGCGGCCTCGGGGACGCATGACCGCCACCATCCTCATCGTCGACGACGACCCCGTCCAGCGCCGGCTGCTCGAGGCCACGGTGCGCCGCTTCGGCTACACTCCGGAGGTGGTGGACGGCGGCGCCGCGGCCCTCGACCGCCTCGAAGCGCCGGACCTGAAGCCCGTCGACCTCCTCATCTGCGACCTCGTCATGCCGGACGTCGACGGCATGGCGGTGCTGCGCCGCATGCGCGAGCGCAAGATCGCCGTGCCGGCCATCGTCCAGACGGCCCACGGCACGATCGACACCGTGATCGCCGCCATGCGGGCCGGCGCCATCGACTTCGTGGTCAAGCCCGTCGGGGCCGAGCGCCTGTCGGTGTCGATCAAGAACGCGCTGCGCTTCGACGCGCTGGAGGACGAGGTCCGGCGCATGACGCGCCGCGCCTCGGGCGCGCTGACGTTCCGCGACATCGGCACCAAGAGCGACGACATGGTCCGGGCGATCCGGCTCGGCGAGCGCTCGGCGCGCTCGGCCATCCCCGTGCTGATCGAGGGCGAGTCGGGCGTCGGCAAGGAGCTGATGGCCCGCGCCATCCACGGCTCCTCGGAGCGCAAGGGCAAGCCCTTCGTGCCGGTGAACTGCGGCGCGCTGCCCGAGAACCTGATCGAGTCGATCCTGTTCGGCCACGAGAAGGGCGCCTTCACGGGCGCGACCGAGAAGCACCTCGGCAAGTTCGTCGAGGCCCACGGGGGCACGCTGTTCCTCGACGAGATCGGGGAACTGCCGCTCGACGCCCAGGTGAAGCTGCTGCGCGCCCTCCAGGAGGGCGAGGTCGACCCCGTGGGGGCCAAGCGCTCCACCAAGGTGGACGTGCGGCTCGTCTCGGCCACGAACCAGAACCTCATCGAGCTCGTGAAGCGGGGCCGGTTCCGCGAGGACCTGTTCTACCGCCTCAACGTGTTCCCCATCACGCTGCCGCCGCTGCGCGCGCGCCGCGCCGACGTGCCCGACCTCGCCCGGCGCTTCGCGGCCCGCTTCGCGGCCGAGGAGGGCAAGAAGATCGCCGGCATCGGCGCCGAAGCCCTGGCGCTGCTGTCGCGCTACGACTGGCCCGGCAACGTGCGCCAGCTCGAAAACGTGGTGTTCCGCGCGGTGGTGCTGGCCGATTGCGGCGAGCTGACGATCGCCGAGTTCCCGCAGATCGCGGCCCAGGTGGACGGGTTCGACGTGCGCGTGCCGCCGGCTCCCGCGCTGGCCCCCGTGGCGGCGGCCGTCGTCGAGCGCGGCCTCGTGGAGGTCGAGCTGCGCGACCCCAACGTCATGCGCCTGCTCGACGAATGCGGCGACGTGCGCCGCAGGGAGGAGATGGGGGCCGAGATGATGCGCTTCGCGCTCGGCCACTACCGCGGGCAGAGGTCCGAGAGGGCCCG
>CAXTFP010000043.1:0-11325 GCA_964243135.1 uncultured Lichenihabitans sp. | reverse complement strand
GGACGGCATCCCGGGGCTCAACATATCGGCGCGGTCGAGAGATGATCAGCCCTGGCGGGCCTTGTAGCGCTTCTGGGTCTTGTTGATGATGTAGACCCGGCCCTTGCGGCGCACGAGCTGGTTGTCGCGGTGACGCCCGCGGAGCGACTTCAACGAATTGCGGACCTTCATCGCTGCACCCGATCAAAAGAAAGGCGGCGGGAAAACCCGCCGCGTCCCCGACCCTATGCCCCATAGCGCATCCGCGATCAAGCCCCGTCGTCCGGCCCGCGTCGCTCTCCCGCCGCGGTCCGGCGTCGGCGCACGCCTTTCCCCAGGGCATGTCCACCGGGATGGCGCCGTCGATCTCAACGATCCGGAAGCTGTCGGCGTTTAGCCTCGCGCCCGCCAACGAGGACAGCCCCATGCCGCATCACGATCGCCTCCCCTCCGTCCGCCATCTCGCCGCCGCGGCCCTGCTCTGGGCCGCCGCGGCGGGTCCGGCCGGGGCGGCCGACCTGCCCTTCATGCTGCCCGCGTCGCCCCCGCCGTTCGACGGCGCGTCGCGTCACGGCGGCGGCGGCTATGCCGTGGCTGCCGTGCCGCTGCGCCCGGCGCCGCTGCGCTACGATATCTACGGCTATCCGTTGCTGGAGCGCATCCCGAGCCCGCTGGCCGGTGGCGCATGCCCGCCCGCCCTTCAGCCGGGCTACGATCCGGACGGCAACCTCGCGGGCTATGCGCCGATCCCCATGTGCCGCTGAGGGACAGTCGGCTCCGGCCGGGCTCCCGCGCGGTGACGGCGCCTTCACCCTGTGGGGCGATGGGCGCGCGAATCACGGCGCCCGAAACCGCGACCCGTGTCACACTGCTGTCGTGCCGCGACATGTCGGCCGGCCCGGTCGCGCCGCATTGCGCGGACGGGGACGCAGCATAGTTAAAGTTCATGAAAAAACGGCGACGGACCGTCCGCCGCTGCAACCAAGCTCTTTTGGGGCAGTTGTCAACCCGACCACGGGATGGATACACGATGAAATCTCCCTCGACACCGGCCCTCCTGGGTGTTGCCGCCGCGCTGATGGTCTCGCTGGGCGTCGTCTCGATCGCGTTGCCGTCCCTGGCGGGCATCCTGTCGGCGGTCGTGGTCATGGCGGCCGGCGGTCTTGTCGCATTTGCGGCACAGTCCCGGCGTTTGCGCGATGATAAGCGGCTCGTTTACCGGCCGGTCTACGTCCGCCGCCACGATGTTCAGCGTCGGGTCACGTCCGACGAGGATTGATGCGGGGCCGCATTGGCCGGGTCGAGAGCCCGGCCGCGGGGCCGAGTTCGGGAAGGGTGAGCGAGATGGCTGCGACGACCTCCAAGCACATGCGCCGTCTGGGCCTCGTCGTGATGGCCTGCTTCGTCGGCGCGCCCCTCGTGGCGGCCCCCATCGCGGCCAACGGGCAGGCGCTGCTGCGCCCGTTGACGATCAACCGCGGCCTGCACGTGGTCCAGGCCTTCGGCCCCGACGACGAGGACTGCGTCTTTGAACTGCGCCGCGTGCCCCGTCCGGGCGGCCAGCTCCACACCGCGCGCAAGCTCGTCTGCAACGACTGACCGCGTCTCCATGTCGTTGAGGCCGCCATGTCGGCCACTGAGGTCCTGACACAGACGCCGCTCGGCCTCTACTGTCCCGACGGCGACTTCCACCTCGATCCCATGCGCCCCGTGCCGCGGGCGCTCGTGACCCACGGCCATTCCGACCACGCCCGCGCCGGCCACGGCGCCGTGATGGCGACGGCCGAAACCCTCGACATCATGGCGCTGCGCTACGGGGAAGACTTCACCGGCGCCCGCCAGACCGCGGCAATCGGGCAATGGACCCGCGTCGGAGGCATCCGGGTGCGCTTCCATCCCGCGGGCCACGTGCTGGGCTCGGCGCAGATCGAGATCGAGCGGGGCGGCTTCCACCTCGTCGTCTCGGGCGACTACAAGCGCGCCTCGGACCCCACCTGCCTGCCCTTCGAACCCGTGCGCTGCCACGCCTTCATCACGGAAGCGACCTTCGGCCTGCCGGTGTTCCGGCACCCCGAGGCCGCCGACGAGATCGCCAGGCTGCTCGCCTCCCGCGCCCTGTTCCCCGAGCGCACCCACATCCTCGGCGCCTACGCACTCGGCAAGGCCCAGCGCCTGATGGCTCTGCTGCGCGCCGCCGGCTATGACCGCCCCATCCACATCCACGGCGCGCTGGAGAAGCTCACGGCCTATTACGGCCGGCGGGGCATCGCGCTCGGCGACACGCCCAAGGTGGTGGCGGCCGAGCGGCCGAAGCTCGGGGGCGAGATCGTCATCTGCCCGCCCGGCGCCATCAAGGACCTGTGGGCCCGCAAGTTCCCCGACCCCGTCACGGCCGCGGCCTCGGGCTGGATGCGGGTGCGCGCCCGCGCCCGGCAGAAGGGCGTCGAGCTGCCGCTGATCGTGTCCGACCACGCCGACTGGGAGGCGCTCTGCACCACGGTGGTGGAGACCGGCTGCGAGGAGCTGTGGGTCACGCACGGCGAGGCCGACGCCCTGGTGCACTGGGCGGGCGGGCAGGGCATCGCGGCCCGGCCGCTGCACCTCATCGGCTACGGCGAGGAGACCGAGGACGAGGTGCCCGAGGCCGCATGAGGGATTTCGCGCAGCTCCTCGACCGGCTGGCCTTCGAGCCCGGCCGCAACGGCAAGATCAGGATGATGGCGGCCTATTTCGCCGCGACGCCGGACCCCGAGCGCGGCTACGCCCTGGCGGCGCTGACCGACTCGCTGAGCTTCGCGGACGCCAAGCCCGCGATGATCCACGCGCTGGCGGCCGAGCGCACCGACCCCGTGCTGTTCCAGATGTCCTACCACTACGTCGGCGACCTCAGCGAGACGGTGGCCCTGATGTGGCCCGCGGCCCCCGGCGAGCGCGAGCCGCCGCTCCTGTCCGAGGTGATCGGCACGCTGTCGACCACCGGCCGCGTGGCGCTGCCCCGCGTCATCGCGGGCTGGCTCGACGGCCTCGACGAGACCGGCCGCTGGGCGCTGCTGAAGCTCATCACGGGGTCGCTGCGCATCGGCGTCTCGGCCCGCCTCGCCAAGACGGCGGTGGCGGCGCTCGGCCCCCACGCGCCCGACGACATCGAGGAAGTCTGGCACGGCCTCGTGCCGCCCTACGCCGAGCTCTTCGCCTATGCGGCCGGGCAGGGGCCGAAGCCCGACACCGTCGACCCGACGCCGTTCCGCACCCCCATGCTGGCGCACGCGCTCGACGAGGCCAAGGACTTCACGGCCCTCGCGCCCGCCGACTTCACGGCCGAATGGAAGTGGGACGGCATCCGCGCTCAGGCCATCACGGGGTTCGAGCGCGACGGGCGCCCGGCGCAGCGGCTCTACTCGCGCAGCGGCGACGACATCTCCGGGGCGTTCCCGGACCTGATGGACAGCCTGTCGAGCGGCCGGTGGGGCGCGGCCGCGCTCGACGGCGAGTTGCTCGTGATGGTGGACGGCCGCGTTCAGCCCTTCGCCAGCCTGCAGCAGCGGCTGAACCGCAAGAGCGTGTCGGCCAAGACCATCGCCCAGTACCCGATCCACATGCGGGCCTACGACATCCTCATGGCGGAGGGCGAGGACCTGCGGGCGCTGCCCTTCGGGGAGCGCCGGGCGCGGCTCGAAACCTTCGTGGCCCGCATCGACGACCCCCGCGTCGACCTGTCGCCGCTGGTGCCCTTCGCGGATTGGGACGCGCTGGCGGAGGTGCGGCTCGACCCTGCGGCCCACCACGCGGGCGACGACGCCGAGGCCATCGAGGGCCTGATGCTGAAGCGCCGCGACAGCCCCTATGTGCCGGGCCGGCCCAAAGGTCTGTGGTTCAAGTGGAAGCGCCAGCCCTTCAACGTCGACGCCGTGATGATGTACGCCCAGCGCGGCCATGGCAAGCGCGCCTCCTTCTACTCGGACTACACGTTCGGCGTGTGGAAGGACGGGCCGGAGGGCGAGGTGCTGGTGCCGGTCGGCAAGGCCTATTCGGGCTTCACCGACCAGGAGCTCGTCAAGCTCGACCGCTTCGTGCGCAACAACACGGTGAAGCGCTTCGGCCCGGTGCGGGAGGTGGTACATACGCGCGACGAGGGGCTGGTGCTGGAGATCCTGTTCGAGGGGCTGAATCGCTCGACGCGCCACAAGTCCGGCGTGGCGATGCGCTTCCCGCGCGTGGCGCGCATCCGTTGGGATAAGCCGACAGTCGAGGCCGACCGCTTCGACGTGCTGGAGAAGCTCCTCGCCGCCGAAGGGTGAGATTTGACATCATGGATTCAAAAGGCCCTCGGCCTTTTGCGGGTTTCAGGGCAGAGCCCTGAATAAAGATGTGGAAGATGACGAGTCTTCTTCAGGGCTCCGCCCCCAAACCCGCCAAAGGGCTCGCCCTTTGGAATCCCCATGCAAAACTACAGCGCCGTGGCCTGCGGCGCGGGGACGTCGGACGGCGACAGGAAACCCGCCCGCAGCACCGGGCCCATGCCGGCATATTCCTTCACGAGCGCCCGGTAGTCGGCCGCCACGGGCCGCGGGCGGCGGTCGAGGTCATAGAGGCCGCAGGGGGTGAGGGTGCCGTTCTTCTCCTTCAGCTCCGTGTCCCAGTCGACCTGATCGCACAGCGAATACCAGGTGAAGCCGAGCACTGGGATGCCGTCGCCGCGCAGCCGCAGCACGTTGAGCCACTGCTTCCAAAGCCAGGCCGGCGCGGCCGCGGGGTCGAAGGTGTTGGTCTCGGTGTGCATCAGCGGCCGGCGGTAGCGCCGGTAATACTGCCGGGCGAGCTGGTACCAGCCCAGCACGTCCTCGGCCGGGATCACGCTGCCGTCGGGCTTCAGCAGGCGCTCGTTGCGGCCGTAATAGTCGAGGCCGAGCACCTGGTAGCCCGGCGGGTCGAAGTTCATGAACCAGTCGTATTCGCCGGCCGTCATCCCGTTCTGCAGCAGGAACCGGTAGATCTCGGCGTCGGGCGGGCTGCCGTAGAGCAGGTCGAGCGAGATGAAGCGGTTCATGTTGGCGATCCGGTTCTCCCGGCTCGGCTCCACCCTCAGCTCGTGAAAATATTCCGCGCTCTCGCTCTGGATGATGATGGCGTCGGGGCGCAGGCGCGTGATGGCGCGCGAGGCGAGCAGCGTCGCAGCCACGAGGTGCTTGATGGCCGTGACGAAGGCCCGGTCGCTCTTCAGCTGCTCGTTCCAGAAGCCGTCCTTGGCGCTGACCCGCGCGGCCACGTAGATCTCGTTCACCGGCGTCCAGTGCCGCACCCAGGGGTAGCGCCTGGCCGCGGCCTCGGCATATTCGGCGAAGTGGAACGGCAGGTCGGGGTTCTGGAAGTTGCCGAGCCAGTCCGGGACGCCGAAGTGGAGGAGGTCCAGGATCGGCACGATGCCGAGGCGCTTCAGCTCGGCCATGGCCTCGTCGGCGAAGCTCCAGTCGTAGCGGCCCGGCCCGAGGTGGGTCCTGTGATAGGGCAGCCCGTAGCGCAGCGTGCGCAGCCCCAGGTCCTTCACCAGCGCGAAATCTTCCCGCCAGCGCGTGTAGTGGCCGCACTCCTCGAGGAGGTCGCGCCGCAGGTTGCCGTGTTCGATCGTCGGGTACGAGCACTCGATGCCGGTGGCGAACATGAAGGCGCCCTCCGCGCCGGGGGCCTCGTCCGGCCGCGATCCGCCGGGCAGGCGCTCGGCGGCGTCGAGGAAGCTCCTCACGGCGGTCAGGCCCCCCGCGCGAGGAAGCGGTCCGCGGTGCGCAGGGCCAGCGCCATGATGGTGAGGGCCGGGTTGGCGCCGAGCGCGCTCGGGAAGGTGGAATTGTCCGAGATGTAAAGGTTGGGCACGTCGTGCGCGCGGCCGTCCGGGTCGACGACCGAGCGGGACGCGTCCGTGCCCATGCGGGCCGTGCCGATGATGTGGGCGTTGCGTGGGAAGGCCCAGATGTCGCGCGCGCCGGCCGCCTCCCAGATGCGGCGCATCAGCCGGTCGGCGTGGTCGGTCATCCGCCGCTCGTTCTCGCCCATGGAGAAGTGCACGCGGGGCTTCGGCAGCCCGCGGGCGTCGAGCTCGTCTGACAGCTCGACGTAGTTGTCGGCGTGGGGCAGGCAGTCGCCCAGGATGTTGATGCCGGCCGTGTTGTTGTAGCCGCGCATGTGGGCCCGGAGCTCCGGCCCCCAGAGCCCGCGCCCGCGCGCCACCTGCGACGCGTAGGTGACCGGCATGACGCCGATGCTCTGGAGCAGGTAGCCGCCCGCGAAGTCGGCGTCGGCCGGCCGGTGGGTGTCCTCCGAGATGAGCCCGCCCGGGATGCCCTTGAAGGGCCGCACGAAGTCGTCGAACTGCCCCCACACCTGGATGCCGGTGTGGGCCATGAAGTTGCGGCCGACCTCGCCGCTGCCGTTGGCGAGATCGTTGAGCAGCAGGAGGCGGGGCGTCTCGATCGCCCCGGCGCAGAGGAACACGGCGCGGCAGCGCTGGCGCGCCTCGCCCGCGGCCGTGCGGTAGACCACGGCCGTGATGCGGCCGGACGCGTCGCGCTTGAAGCCCGTGACGCGGCATTCCGGGCGGATCTCGGCGCCGGCCGCGACCGCGAGCGGCAGCCATGTGACGTCGGCCGAGCCCTTGGCGCCGGTGGCGCAGCCCGCCTGGCAGAAGCCGCAGGCGTGGCAGGCCGGGCGGAGATGGGTGCCGTCGGTGGCGTAGGAGCCCGACAGGGCGGCATTGGCGGCCGGCGAGGTGCGGATGCCGAGCTTCGCGCAGCCGCGCTCCATGAGCTGGGCCGCGCCGTTGAGCGGCAGGGGCTTCAGCGGGTAGGGCGTGCGGGCGGGACCCCAGGGGTAGGGCGAGGGGCCGGACACGCCCACCATGGCCTCCACCTCGTCGTAGTAGGGCGCCAGGGTCTCGTAGCCGAAGGGCCAGTCCTCGGCGACGCCGAAGTCGGTCTTGAGCCGCAGGTCGGCGGGCTGCGCCCGGACCATGTAGGACGTGTAGTGCAGCGTCGAGCCGCCGACGCCCGTGCCCGAATTGTTGCGGCCGAAGGCCACCGGGTCCGCGCCGGCGCTGAGCCGCTCGTCGTTCCAGAACAGGAAGCCCTGCGCTTCCTCGTCGCGCGCGAAGTCGCGCGCCGGGTCGAGGGCGCGGCCGGCCTCCAGCGCCACGGTGCTCAGGCCCGCGCCCGCGAGCCGCGCCAGGAGCGGCGCCCCGCCGGCGCCGGTGCCGATCACGACGGCGTCGACCTCGTCGGCCGTGGAGAAGGGCGGCCGGCTCATCGCACGCCCCCGCCGGCCGCGCCGAGCGGCTCGGGCTCGCGCGGCTCGCGCTCCCCGAGACCGATCGCCTGCCAGCCGCGGGCATCCGCGTAACCCGCGTAGCCGATCTCCTCCTGGGACAGCGGATGGGCGTAGAAGGCCTCGGTGACGGCGGCCAGCAGATCCTCGAAGAAGCGCTTGGCGGGCAGCCCCCGCCACGCCTCGCCCGGCGGGTCGCCGGCCTGCACGGCCGAGATCACCCGGCCGCGGTCGGCCGCCGGCAGGTCGAGGAAGGGGGAGCCGGCCAGGGCCCGCGCCGTCTCGTCGATGCCGGCGAGGCCGCGCCGCATCGCGGTGCCGTCGTCCGGCATGGCGTCGTAGCGCCAGCCGTCGCTCTCGCCCGAGGCGAGGTAGCTGTCGATGGCGCCCGCCACGTCGACGCGCCGCTCGCCTTCCTGGTCGAGGAGCCGGTCGCAGACGGCCCCGAGCAGGGTGAACTCCGCCCCCGTGAGGAAGCCCGGCGCCGTCACGGGCGGCTTGGCGAGGCGCGCCTTCAGGGCCGCGCGCGTCGGTGCCGTCACGAAGGGCGTGTCGATCAGCCCCGCGAAGGTGCCGTCGGGATAGCGGTGGTCGCGGAGCGACGCGGTGGCTGAACTCTGTGTCGTCAAGGTGCTAGTGCCTCCGCCATGCCGCAGTGCAGCATCGTCGGAGCAGGACATGGGGCATCAGGCCACTATCGTCCAGCCACCGCCGGCGTCGCACCTCGCCCATGCGGGGGAGGGCGGTCGCCGCGCCGGGGATCGATCGGGCCGTCCACCGCGAAGTTGACGAAAGCGCCCGCGTCGGCACAGTGCCGCGCACGCGCCGGCGTGCCGGCCTCAGGACCGAGAACATCCCATGGGCCTCACCGTCGCGGTTCAGATGGACCCCATCGACCGCATCAACATCGCGGGCGATTCCACCTTCGCCCTGCTCCTGGCCGCCCGGGCGCGGGGTCACGACCTCCTATATTACACGCCCGAGCGGCTGTCGCAGCGGGCCGGGAGCGTCTTCGCCCCCATGCAGCCGCTCGAAGTCCGCGACCGGGCGGGCGACCACTTCACCCTCGGCGAGCCGAAGCACACCGACCTCGGCGAGGTCGACGTCGTGCTGCTGCGCCAGGACCCGCCCTTCGACCTCGCCTACATCACCTCGACGCATCTCCTCGAGCGCGTGCATCCGCGCACGCTCGTGGTCAACGACCCCGCGGGCGTGCGCAACGCGCCCGAGAAGCTCTTCGTGCTCGACTTCCCCGCGCTGATGCCCGCGACCCTGATCTCGCGCGACCGCGACGCCATCGAGGCGTTCCGGGCCGAGCACGGCGACGTCGTCATGAAGCCGCTCTACGGCAACGGCGGGGCCGCGGTGTTCAAGGTGGCGCGGCGGGACCCCAACTTCGGCTCGCTGTTCGACCTGTTCACGGCCACCTTCCGCGAGCCCTGGGTGGTGCAGCGCTTCCTGCCGGAGGTGACCAAGGGCGACAAGCGCATCATCCTGGTCGACGGCGTTGCTCTGGGCGCCGTCAACCGCGTGCCGGCCGCCGACGACATCCGCTCCAACATGGTGCGGGGCGGGGCCGCGGGCGCCACCGAACTCACGCCCCGCGAGCGGGAGATCTGCGAGGCCATCGGGCCCGAGCTGCGCCGCCGCGGGCTGCTCTTCACCGGCATCGACGTGATCGACGGCAACCTCACCGAGATCAACGTCACCTCGCCCACCGGCCTGCGCGCCATCAAGCGCCTCGGCGGGCCGGACCTCGCCGAGGCCATCTGGGAGGCGATCGAGGGCAAGGTCGGCCGGGGGTAGGGCTCCCACGGAAGTGAGTGCTTCGATTGAGGGGGCCTTTCGCCTTTCAGGCCAGCGTCGAGAACGAACTGCGTACTTCCGTGGGGATCCTGACTTCCGACCGGAGGAAGAGTCCGAGTCACTGGTGTTGATTCATTCGGCCCGTCCATGGTCTCCTTCCGTTCCGATGTCACGTCGTCGAGATACTGGGACGTCGCCGATTACATCGGCGCAGTATGCGAACACGCAAATTCGCAGTGGCTTGGCAGGAACGCCATCGAACGGGCGGCTTACGTCCTGTGGCGCAGGAATTGGATCCACCTCTTCGCCGACGGCATGGGAGGCCGGCCCGGGTCGTGTCCTACGTCGTGCTGGTCGCCAAGCTCGACAGCCTCCTACCGGGAATGCCGACCATTCCTGAGCGGCGGTGTCTCAGTTTGAGTTTTGACCCGGTGCAACCCGCCGCTTTCGATCCATAGTAGGGATCACGGCTGCTACTCTACGATGGTCACATGCAATCTAAAAGCGTTTGCTCTGTCCCGTATATCGTGCATACAAATCGAGAACTCGGGTTGATGCTCAGGGGGGTTAAGCCACTCGCGGTTTTCGGTTGGATCGAAGGGAACGAAATAGATTTTGTTCTTCGCTATCTCCGGATGTTCGAACGCCATGTTGCTCGTGGTCGTTTCATGAGGCATGAGAAAATCAGCCCGGTTCCCCAACTACCTCACCTTTCCAATTACGAAGTATTTTACACGCTTCCAGGACAAGAATGGAGGGTAGAAGCTTACAATGAACTTATGCATATGCCCGGGCTATGGACGGCATCCCGCGAGCGCCGCTTGGGAGAACTGCTAGGGTATGAGGATTGGCAGAACGACATTCATTTGAGGACATTCAGAGAGCGTGACTGATCGCATGGTCCGTTTCCCAAACTCATTGAGGACGTTCCCGCCGTATTCCAAACTGAGACACCAATCCCCGAGCAGATCGCTTCCGACAAAGTGCCTTACTATAAAGCCCTGGAGAAAGCGGACGGCTCCTGGAAGCGCGAGATCGTGGCGCTGTCCGGCATGGAGGCCATGCCGGACAGGATGCTGAAGAGGCAATTCGAAAACGCGAACGGAGCAAGTGACCGGGGAGACTGAACCGGAGTCGCGGCCCACGGACGGCCTGACACGGACCGAAGCAGATCCTTCATCATCGGCCCACAATCGGCCGCTACGGCGCGGCATGAAGGAGCCCGCCACCATGACGCCAGCGCTCGATCCCCTGGTCCTGATCGTCGAGGACGATCCCGATATCAGCGCCCTCGTGGCCCGCTACCTCGGCGACAACGGCTTCAGCACCGAGATCGCGCCCGACGGCGCCGCCATGGACCGCCGCATGGCGGCCCGGCGGCCCGACCTCGTGGTGCTGGACATCAACCTGCCCGGCGAGGACGGGCTGTCGCTGTGCCTGCGGCTGCGCAACGCCGGCGGTCCGCCCGTCATCATGGTGACGGCCCGGGGCGAGGACGTCGACCGCATCGTCGGGCTGGAGATGGGCGCGGACGACTACCTGCCCAAGCCCTTCAACCCGCGCGAGCTCCTGGCCCGCATCCGCGCCGTGCTGCGCCGCCGATCGAACGAGCCCGGCGGCGACGGCGCCCCACCGCGCAGCCTGCGCTTCGCCGGCTGGACCATCGACCGCGGGGCGCGCCGCCTCACCGACCCCGAGGGCATCCGCGTGGCGCTGACCAGCGCCGAGTTCGACCTGCTATCCACCTTCTGCGACCACCCCGGCCGGGTGCTGTCGCGCGAGCAGCTCCTCGACCTCACCCACGGGCCGAAGTCGCCCTCGCAGGACCGCAGCATCGACATCGTGGTGAGCCGCCTCCGCCTCAAGATCGAGCGCAACCCGCGCGATCCCGAGCTGGTCCAGACCGTGCGGTCGAGCGGCTACATCTTCTCGCCCGGCGTCGAGGCGCTGGCGTGAGGCTTCGCGCCGTGCCGGGCGCCTTCAGGCCCCGCCGCATCGCCACCCAGCTCCTGCTGCTCGTGGCGCTCTCGGCCCTGATCTTCCACCTGTGCATGAGCGGCGCCTTCCTGCTGAACCGGGCGGGCTGGTTCCCCCCGCTCCATCCCTTCCTGGTCGATCCCATCGACCACGCGGTCGCCCTGGCCGGCGCCGCGGACCCCGCCGACCGCCCCGCCGTGCTGCGCGCCGCGGCCCGCGCCGACCCCGACCTCGACCTGCGCCGGGCGGAGC